>JBIIEY010000218.1:0-4166 GCA_044237595.1 Burkholderiaceae bacterium
TTGTTCTTGTTAATGATGGCGATTCTACCGTGCGCGGCTGGCGCGACCTCCGTACAGTGAGCGGGCTATTTTGGCAAGCTTGCCCCTGCTGACCGGCCTTGCACCAGCAATACGGGCTGATGCTCATCGGTCCTTCGAGCAAAAACTAGTACAGTGGCGTGCCTTAACTGATTAACTTGATTTCGCGCTCATGTCCCGTAAGCCATCAAAACCTACGACCTCACAGGCTACAGCCCGCAGCGGCCGCCGGCCCAAGTTCGCACCGGTGACGCTGTCAGAAAGTGATGGCGTGCGCTATCTGCATTTCGGTACGGAGTGGGTTCAGGGTGCGATGCGACTGCGTAAGCCTGACTGGATAGAGCTCGAGTACGCGCAGCAGATGATGGCCTGGATGTTGTTCATTGATCAGCCCGCACATATCGTGCAACTGGGGTTGGGCACGGCTGCACTGACCAAATTTTGTTACCGCAATTACCTGTCTTCACGCGTAACTGCGGTGGAACTCAATCCGTCAGTGATTGATGTCTGCAAGTCGATGTTCAAGCTGCCACCTGAAGATGACAGGCTGTCGGTGCTGGCGATGGATGCGGATGAATTCGTCAATGATCGAGCCAATCATGGCCGTATTGATGTGCTGCAAATCGATTTATATGACGCCACCGCGCGCGGGCCAGTACTGGATTCACCGGCGTTTTATCGTGCTTGTGCCGCCTGTCTCAGTCGGCATGGAATTGCAACGATTAACTTGTTTGGCGACCATCCCAGCTATCGCAAAAATATACAGGCCATGTTGCCCGCATTCGATGCGGTGATCTCACTGCCCGAAGTTCATGAAGGCAATGTGGTGGCGATAGGATTCAAAAACCTGCCGGCGCTGGATTTTGCGGATCTCTATGAGCGTGCTGCTGTCATCCGAGATATCACCCGTCTGCCCGCACGCTCTTGGGTGAATGGCATCAAGTCGGCGGTGCTGGCAGGCTCGCCAGAAGATCACTAACCGTCGGCCAGCGCAGACGCACGCCCAGCTCGGCTTTCATGCGCTCATTTTTCAGGCGCCGTGATTCGGACATGAAGGAGAGCAGCATCGGTGACACCTGCGCTGCCAGTTGCGCGCGCGGCAATCGTGGTGGGTGCGGCAGCCCAAAACGGTCAGCCACCAGATCAAAATACGCACCCATCTTCAGATCCGAGTCATCGACCGTGTGATAAACCCGTTGCGGTGCTGCTCTGAAAATCGCCAATGCAATGATGCCGGCCAGATCATCCGCGTGAATATGGTTGGTATAGACATCGTCATCCGGTGTCAGCGCCGGGGTTTGCTGACTCAATCGGTCGACGGGCAGGCGGTCTGACGCATAAATCCCGGGCACCCTGAGGATAGACAGCCGACCATTCATGCGCAGAGCCCAGCGGCGCAGGACGCCCTCGGCATCTACTCGCCTCAAAGCACGTGCGTTGACGGGCGACACCGCACGCGTTTCGTCGAATATCGCACCACCGCAATCCCCGTAAACGCCGGTCGTGCTGATATAAACGACAGTGCCATGTCGGGGTAAAATGGCGGCCAGATTGCGGGTGCGGCGGTCTTGTTTTCCCTCTGATGGTGGCGGAGCCAGATGTACGATGGTGTCGGCTAGCCCCTTGAGACGGTACAGACTGTCGCGCTGATCCAGATTGGCGACAACAGGCGTCGCACCGGCCGCGCGTAATTCAGCACAGCGAGCCGGTTGACTGGTCATTGCAAAGATATGAAAGCGCGCGCGCATTAAGGGCAACAGGCGCATGCCGACATCACCGCATCCAATGATTAGCAGGCGTGGTTTGCCCAAAATCTTCAAACCGTTATTTTTCATTTGCGAGATTGTATGACGTTTCAGGTTAGCGTTTCTCCCAGTGGCCGGCAGTTCTCTTGTGACGCCGGCGAGTCCATTCTGGCTGCTGCCATTCGCGCCGGCGTCGGACTGCCCTATGGTTGCAAGAACGGCGCTTGCGGCAGCTGCAAAGGCAAACTGCTCTCCGGCGAGGTAGCACTCGGCCCGCATCAAGAACGCGCGCTGTCGAGCGCCGAACAAACCACCGGACACACGCTGTTCTGCTGCGCGGTACCGCAATCGGATGTGGCTATCGAAGCCCGCGAAGTGCTGGGCGTGGGCGACTTCCCGATCAAAAAAGTCCCGGTGCGCGTGGCCAAACTTGAGCGCGCGACCGACGATGTGATGATCATGTCGCTGCAACTCCCTGCGACGGATCGCATGCAATACAAAGCTGGGCAGTATGTGGAGTTCATGCTCAAGGATGGCAAACGCCGCAGCTACAGCATGGCCAATGCACCGCATGCCGACGACTTGCTCACGCTGCATATCCGTCATATGCCCGGCGGCTTGTTTACTGACCATGTGTTCGGCACGATGAAAGAGCGCGATATTCTGCGTTTTGAGGGACCTATGGGTACCTTCTTCCTGCGCGAAGATTCCGACAAGCCTATCGTTCTGCTCGCCTCGGGCACTGGCTTTGCTCCAATCAAGGCCATCGTCGAGCACTGGGCGCATCTGAAATCAGAACGGCCCATCACGCTCTACTGGGGTGGCCGCCGCCCGAGTGATCTGTATATGAACGCCCTCTGTGAAAGCTGGGCAACGAGCCTGCCAAACTTTAAATACATTCCGGTCATTTCAGATGGCCTGCCAGAAGATGCCTGGACAGGCCGAACCGGCTTTGTGCATCAGGCGGTGATGTCTGACTTTGCTGATCTGTCAGGACATCAGGTCTATGCCTGCGGTGCACCTGTGATGGTCGATGCCGCGCAACGTGACTTTGTTGCCCAATGCAAGTTACCGGAAGATGCCTTCTTCGCCGACTCATTTACCTCTGAAGCCGATTTGGCCACCGCTTAAATCATGAACAAACCTGTCGACCTGCACGTAGATCAGTACAACACCGACGCACTGCTCTACATCACCAATCGCCCGCCGCTGGTCTTTACTGAAGGTCATGGCATGTGGCTGACGGATCATCATGGCAAGCGCTATCTTGACTGGCTGCAGGGCTGGGCAGTGAACTGTCTAGGGCACTCGCCACAATGCATCCAGGATGCGCTGGTGGCGCAAGCAAAGAAAGTCATCAACCCCTCACCAGCGTTTTATAACGAGCCGTCGATACATCTTGCGACCTTGCTCACTCAGCACTCTTGCTTCGACAAAGTGTTCTTCGCCAACAGCGGCGCTGAAGCCAATGAAGGTGCGATTAAACTGGCACGAAAATGGGGCAAGCTGAACAAAAATGCTGCTGGCGACAACCGCTACGAAATCATCACCTTCAATCACAGTTTTCATGGCCGTACGCTGGCGACCATGTCAGCCTCCGGTAAAGCGGGCTGGGACACGATGTTCGCACCGCAAGTGCCGGGCTTTCCAAAAGCAGAGCTCAATGACCTTGCGAGTGTCGAAGCACTGATCACCGACAAAACCGTGGCCGTGATGTTGGAGCCTGTGCAGGGTGAGGGCGGCGTCATTCCAGCGACACGCGAATTCATGCAAGGCCTGCGCGCGCTCACACGCAAGCATGGCATTTTGCTGATTGTTGATGAAGTACAGGCCGGTATGGCCCGTACCGGCAAGTTGTTTGCGTATCAGCTCTCTGACATCGAACCCGACATCATGACGCTGGGTAAAGGTATCGGTGGTGGCGTGCCCTTGGCTGCGCTCTTGTGCACCGAAGCCTGCGCCGTGTTCGAGCCGGGCGATCAGGGCGGGACTTACAACGGCAATCCGTTGATGACCGCGGTCGGCGTAGCGGTACTCGAAGAATTGCTGAAACCCGGTTTCCTGCAATCGGTGCTGGATAAGGGAGCATATCTGCGCGAAGGCTTGCTCAAGCTAAGCGAGAAACATGGTCTTGAGGGAGAGCGCGGCGAAGGGCTGCTGCGCGCGCTGAAGTTGGGCTCACCGATAGGCGGCAAGATCGTTGAGATCGCGCGCGATCTTGAACCACAAGGGCTGCTGTTGAATTCACCGCGACCAGATCTGCTGCGGTTTATGCCGGCTTTGAACATCAATTTGGAAGAAATTGATTTGATGCTGGAGATGCTTAGTGGAGTCATAGATACTGCAAATCGTTAGCACCTGTTTCGCATCAACTCGGTCTTATGCCGACTTCCACTCTAGCGA
>JBIIEY010000219.1:0-4165 GCA_044237595.1 Burkholderiaceae bacterium
ATTTTGTGGCGCCAGCTTTGTTCGGCGCAGTGCCGCGCGACCATCAACTCGCGTGCAAAGAAGTGTTTGGTCCGGTGCTGGCGGCCATGCCGTTCAGCGATGAAGAAGATGCGGTTCGACTGGCGAACGCAACCGAGTTCGGTTTGGTCTCAGGGGTCTGGACTGAGAACGGCAGCCGTCAGCAGCGTATGGCGCAGCGTTTGCACAGCGGGCAGGTGTTCATTAACTGCTACGGCGCGGGCGGTGGTGTCGAACTGCCCTTCGGCGGCATGAAGCGCAGCGGCCACGGTCGTGAGAAAGGTTTCCTCGCGCTTGAGGAATTCAGCACGACCAAGACGGTCGTTCTGCATCACGGCTAATTGATTCGTTTAACTACGTCATTTGCTTAAATTCACAGGAATACGGAGACATCATGGGACAGCTTCAAGGTAAGGTTGCAATCATCACTGGCGCCGGTAGCGGCTTTGGCGAAGGTATGGCAACAGCGTATGTGCGCGAAGGCGCAAAGATCATCATCGCCGACCTCAATGCCGAGGCGGGTGAGCGGGTTGCCAAAGCACTGGGTGCGAATGCGAAAGCCGTGGCTTGTGATGTGGCGAACGCTGAATCAGTCAATGCAATGGTAAAGGCGTGTGTGGATACCTTTGGTGTGCCGGATATCGTTATTAACAACGCAGGTACCACGCATAAAAATCAGCCTATGCTGAATGTGGATGAAAAAACCTTTGACCGTGTTTTCAATGTCAACGTCAAATCGATTTACTTCATGACGCACGCGGTGCTGCCGTTGATGCGCGAGCGAGGCAAGGGCGGCGTGATCCTCAACGTGGGCTCGACTGCCGGCATACGTCCGCGCCCGGGCCTGTCCTGGTACAACGCGTCCAAGGGCGCGGTCAATCTGCTGTCGAAGTCCATGGCGGTTGAACTTGCTCCGGATCGGATTCGTGTGAACGCCTTGTGCCCGGTCATGGGCGCGACTGGCCTGCTCGGTGATTTCATGGGCGTGCCTGACACACCAGAGAACCGCGCGAAGTTTGTTTCTACGATTCCGCTCGGACGTTTTTGCGACCCGAAAGATATGGCAGCTGCCGCAGTATTCCTTGGCACTGATGCTGCCGAATTTCTGACCGGGTTGGAAATGCCAGTCGACGGTGGACGTACAATTTAATCGTTTCAGGACTTCACGGAGACCCACATGAAAACCCGCGCAGCCGTTCTGCACTCGATGGAAAATCCTGCGCCCTTTGCCCAGAGCAAACCGCTGAAGATCGAGGAGGTCGATCTGGATGCACCGGGGCCGGGTGAGGTTCTGGTGAAGATGATTGCGGCCGGGCTCTGTCACTCGGATCTCTCAGTGATCAGTGGCGTACGCCCTCGACCGGTACCGATGGCGCTCGGTCACGAGGCATCCGCACAAGTGGTGCAGGTGGGTGAGGGTGTCAGTGATCTGAAAGCCGGTGACCGCGTGGTGCTGGTTTTTGTGCCGAGTTGCGGGCATTGCATGCCCTGCATGGAAGGTCGTCCGGCTTTGTGCGAGCCTGGCGCTGAATCGAATGGCAAGGGTACTTTGCTTTCAGGCGAGCGCCGTCTCCATCTGGGCGCACAGGCGGTGAATCATCATGTGGGTGTGTCGGCGTTTGCCGAGCATGCGGTTGTCTCGCGTCGCTCCTGCGTGAAGCTAGAACAGGATATCGATCCGGTTGAAGCCGCCCTGTTTGGTTGCGCGGTGCTCACCGGCGTAGGCGCCGTAGTGAATACGGCAAAAGTGCAGCCGGGCCAAACAGCAGCGGTGATAGGACTAGGTGGCGTGGGTCTCTGTGCATTGCTGGGTGCGGTGGCGTCCGGTGCGCGCGATATCGTGGCGGTGGATCTGCATGACAGCAAACTCGAGGTCGCCCGTTCACTGGGTGCGACCATCACCGTCAACGCCCGCGATCCGGATGCAGTCGCTAAAGTCAAAGACGCCACACGAGGCGGCGTGGACTTCGCGTTTGAAATGGCCGGCGTGATTCAGGCGATGGAAATGGCCTATCGCATGACACGCCGCGGCGGCACCACAGTCACCGGCAGTTTGCCGCATCCGCAGCACAACTGGCCGCTGCAGCAGGTAAGCCTGGTGGCCGAAGAGCGCACGGTCAAAGGCAGTTACATCGGCTCCTGCGTGCCGTCACGTGATGTGCCGCGTTACATCGGGCTGTACATGGCGGGCAAGCTGCCAGTCAACAAATTGATGGGCGAGCGTATGAAGCTTGATGACATCAATGCAGCGTTTGACCGACTGGATGCGGGCGAGAGCATGCGCGATCTGGTGGTGTTCTGACGACCACTGCGAACCGAACATGCTCTGAGCAAGCCGCTTATTTTTGTGCCGTAATCACTGGCTTCGGTTTCCCCTGAGCATCCGACAAGCGATATTTGGTGCGCCGGTCACCCATCAGGTCACGCAGATCTCGAATGCTCAGCTCCGTCACCTCATGCATGCGAATCAGCAGAGACGCTCCTACGGGTAGTGTGCGGTGACGTATTTTGCTGATCACTGGCGGCGCCACTTCAAGTGCGCGGGATAGCGCCGCATCGTTCTTGAGCTTCATGCGTTCGCGTAAGGTGTCGAGCAGATGGCTAGGGTCGTAGCTGGATTGCGAAGCTAGTGAGTGAGATGGTGATGTTAATCGTTGCTGATGTTCCATGATGTTCCTCTGTCGGTCGGGTCATAAAATCGCAATGTTTCGATTGCGTATATGAAATGACCACCTTGGTGGTGGACAAGTTCCGAAAAAACATCGCTGCATCGTATTTTTGTGATTTCATTGCTAATAAGTACCTGTCCCAGGTCAGCTTTCTGAGGCGACATAATTCCTTTAGATCTCTCGAGTGCGACTTTGAAATGTATGCAGAAAAGAAAAAACCGTGCAGGCCTTTTGGCACTACACGGCTTTATCAAAACCTGATGATTTAAGGCATACGATTACCTTTGTTTATTTAGGTATCGGCGCTCCTGTCACATAGCCCAGAAGCGGATCAGTGACACCGACGACATGCAGTGCCAGCATTCCCAGTGCGCCTGCTAGCACCAGATAGTAAATTGTCGGAAGGATCGTGATTCGCAAGGTGACTCCCTCGCGTCCCAGAAGTCCGACAGTCGCGGAGGCAGCAACAACGTTGTGGATGGCGATCATGTTTCCAGCGGCAGCACCAACGCTCTGGATGGCGACCATGAGGGCGCCGGATAAGCCGAGCAAACCGGCGGTTTCAAACTGAAACTGGCTCAGCATGAGGTTGCTTACGGTGTTGGAGCCTGCAAGGAATGCACCGAGTGCGCCTACTGCAGGAGCAAACATCGGATAAACTTGTCCCATCAGATCAGCCACACCGCGTGCCATGGCGATCGGCATACTGGCGAGATCGTGAGCATTGACTCCCGAGTTGATCATCACGCGAACCATTGGGACCGTAAAAATCAATACAAATCCGGCGCCAATAATCGTGCTGCTGGAATCGCGGATCGCACGACCGAAATCCGATAAGCGCATTTGATGCAGGAAATAGGTCGCGATGCAGACAAGAATGAGCAAGCCGCCTGGTAAATAAAGCACCTGAAAATTGCCACCGATCCCTTGCTCGCCAAGAATGTTCACAAACTTAAAATCAATCGATTTCAGTGCATCGCCCAAAGGTTTGATTGTTCGTGAGAGCACCAGCACCAGTGCCAGCAGGACGTAGGGCAGCCACGCCATGAATGTGCTGATTTTCTTCTCTGTCAGGCTATCGAGCGACATTTGGAGGTTGCCAACCCATGTCGATGGCCATTCCGACGCTGGGGCAAAATCCCATTGGTCTTTCGGGATAAGGAAACGGGCCTTGACAGCCAGCGTCACAATGCCGAGTCCGAGCAACCCGCCAAGGATCGATGGGAACTCGGGGCCTAGGAAAACCCCGGCGAGCATGTAGGGAATAGTGAAACTGAATGCTGAAAAAATGGCGAAGGGCAGAATTGACAAGCCCTCGGTCCAAGAACGATTACTACCGAAAAAGCGCGTCATAACCATCACTAGCAGCAACGGCATGAGGGTGCCGCAGATGCCGTGAATGATCGCCACTTCGGAAACAATGACTCGGAACAGTGCATCCCACTCCAGACCGCGCGCGGCGAGCTGCTCAGTGAGCG
>JBIIEY010000220.1:0-4141 GCA_044237595.1 Burkholderiaceae bacterium
GAGGTGTGGCCTTCTTTTATCGTGTGTTGGTACACAACGGAAGACGCTGGCTCCTGGCCTGCGCCGGGATCCAGTGTCTTTACGGTTTTTAAGCGACCTTCTTGTCGAAGAACTGCTCATCTTCAGTCGAGCCATGCAGCGCAGTCGTCGACGACTGACCTTGCTGAATCGCCTGAGTCACGGCATCGAAATAACCGGTACCGACTTCGCGCTGGTGCTTGACCGCGGTGAAGCCTTTTTCTGCTGCGGCGAATTCAGCTTCTTGCAGTTCAACGAAAGCTGACATCTGATTACGTGCGTAGCCATGGGCCAGATTGAACATGGAGTAGTTCAGTGCGTGGAAGCCGGCCAGTGTGATGAACTGGAACTTGTAGCCCATTGCGCCGAGTTCTTTCTGGAACTTGGCAATAGTCGCGTCATCCAGATTTTTCTTCCAGTTGAACGAGGGCGAGCAATTGTAGGACAACATCTTGCCTGGGAACTTCGCATGGATCGCTTCAGCGAATTTTTTCGCAAATGCCAGATCAGGCTTGCCAGTTTCACACCACACGAGATCAGCGTAAGGGGCGTAAGCCAGACCACGCGAGATCGCCTGATCGATACCGGGCTTGGTACGGAAGAAGCCTTCCGGTGTGCGCTCGCCGGTGAGGAAAGGCTTGTCGTTGTCATCCACGTCGGAAGTGAGCAGATCAGCTGCTTCGGCGTCGGTACGGGCAACCAGAATCGTCGGTGTACCAGAGACATCAGCGGCCAGACGTGCGGCATTGAGCTTTTCAACGGCTTCGCGCGAAGGCACCAGCACCTTGCCACCCATGTGACCGCATTTTTTCACCGACGCGAGTTGGTCTTCGAAGTGAACGCCGGCAGCGCCTGCTTCGATCATGGATTTCATCAGCTCAAAAGCATTCAGTACGCCACCAAAACCAGCTTCAGCGTCTGCGACGATCGGTGCAAAGAAATCGATATCGTTTTTGCCTTCGGACCACTGAATCTGGTCTGCGCGCTGGAAGGTGTTGTTGATGCGCTTGACTACCATCGGTACCGAGTTGGCAGGGTACAGCGACTGGTCGGGATACATTTCACCGGCGAGGTTGGCATCACCTGCCACCTGCCAGCCAGAGAGGTAGATTGCCTTCAGACCAGCTTTAACTTGTTGCATGGCCTGGTTGCCTGTGAGCGCGCCCAGCGCATTGACGAAAGGCTCGGTGTGGAGCAAGCCCCAGAGTTTTTCAGCGCCACGCTTGGCAAGCGTGTGTTCGATGTTGACCGAACCACGCAGACGGACGACGTCTTCAGCGCTGTAATTGCGTTTGACGTTTTTCCAGCGTGGATTTTCTGCCCAATCTTTAGTCAGTGCCTGAATCTGTTGCTCACGAGTTGCCATGATGATTTCTCCCGGGGTTGGTACCGCATGCACATTGAAACGAATGGGAGAATATTAGGCTTTTTTTTGCGAGGCAACAAGGTCTTATATAAGACATATAAGATAAATTTTTATGAAATAAATCAATGGCTTATAACTTTGATTTTGCGATACGGAATAGTATTTCTTTGGATGAAAGGAATCCGTGCTGCCATGCACTCCGAATCTTTCATAATGCGGAATCAGGATTTCATGGATCGGAATCGAGCTCCTCAAGTCAAAAGCATACGTTTTCGACCATCTACGTCCCTTTTCTGAATCCCAGTTCGGATCCTGCCACATCGACCTCCACCACATCCTTGGGCCCGAATTTACCCTGCAGGATGGCCTTGGACAGGGGATTCTCCAACTCCTGCTGAATCGCTCGCTTGAGAGGACGCGCACCGTAAACCGGATCAAAACCTGCCTCGGAAAGTTTGAACAGCGCTGCGTCGGACACCTGCAGTGTAATGTCCATTTTTTGCAGACGTTGCTCAAGCACCTGCAACTGTATACGTGCGATCGAACTGATGTGCTTGCGATCAAGTGCGTGGAAGACCACCATCTCATCAATGCGGTTGATGAATTCGGGACGGAAATGGCCACGCACTTCGGCCAGCACGGCGAGTTTGATCAACTGAGGATCACTGTCTTCCATGGACTGAATCTTGTGCGAGCCAAGATTCGAAGTCATGACGATCACGGTATTGCGAAAATCCACGGTACGACCGTGCCCGTCGGTCATGCGGCCGTCATCCAATACCTGCAGCAAGACGTTAAACACATCAGGATGGGCCTTCTCGATTTCATCGAGCAGAATCACGCTGTAGGGCTTGCGCCGAACCGCCTCCGTAAGATAACCGCCCTCCTCATAGCCCACATACCCCGGCGGCGCACCAATGAGTCGAGCGACAGAGTGCTTTTCCATGAACTCGCTCATATCCAGACGAATAAGCGATTCTTCGGTGTCGAACAGGAAAGCCGCCAGCGCCTTGGTCAGTTCGGTCTTGCCCACGCCCGTAGGGCCGAGGAACATGAACGACCCATACGGACGGTGAGGATCTGCCAGACCCGCGCGGGAGCGACGTATCGCATCAGACACTGCGCCGATTGCTTCGTGCTGTCCTACCACGCGCTTGTGCAGCTCGTCTTCCATCTGCAGTAACTTGTCTCGCTCGCCCTGCATCATCTTCGATACCGGGATTCCGGTTGCGCGGGAGACGACTTCGGCAATTTCTTCGGCACCGACTTGTGTGCGCAAGAGCCGCGGCTTGTCGCTGGCAGCATCGCCCTTGTCAGCCTGCTTGAGCTTGGCTTCCAGCTCAGGCATGCGGCCGTACTGGAGCTCGGACATTTTCTGCCAGTCGCCTTTACGACGCGCTTCTTCCATTTGAAGACGCAGCTTTTCGATTTCTTCCTTGATATGCTGGCTGCCCTGAACCGCTGATTTTTCAGCCTTCCATACCTCTTCTAGATCAACATACTCGCGCTCTAAACGCGTAATTTCTTCTTCAATCAGACCCAGACGCTTTTGCGATGCTTCGTCTTTTTCCTTTTTCATCGCTTCGCGCTCGATCTTGAGCTGAATCAGCCGACGGTCCAGCTTGTCCATGACCTCAGGCTTGGAATCAATCTCGATCTTGATTTTTGACGCCGCCTCGTCAATCAGGTCAATCGCCTTGTCGGGTAAAAAACGATCGGTGATGTAGCGATGCGAGAGCTCGGCAGCGGCCACAATCGCCGGATCGGTGATATCCACGCCGTGATGGACTTCGTATTTTTCCTGCAGGCCTCGCAAGATGGCAATCGTCGCTTCCACGCTGGGCTCATCAACCATGATTTTTTGAAAGCGACGTTCAAGAGCTGCGTCTTTTTCGATGTACTTGCGGTATTCGTCCAGCGTGGTCGCTCCCACGCAATGCAATTCACCGCGTGCGAGAGCAGGCTTCAACATATTGCCGGCATCCATCGCGCCCTCGGCTTTACCAGCACCCACCATGGTGTGCATTTCGTCGATGAAGACGATGGTCATTCCCTCATCTTGTGCGAGTTCCTTGAGCACGGATTTGAGGCGCTCTTCGAATTCACCGCGATACTTGGCGCCTGCCAGCAAGGCAGCCATATCAAGCGACAGTACGCGTTTGTTTTTCAGACTCTCCGGAACTTCACCATTGACGATACGCTGAGCCAGACCTTCGACGATGGCAGTCTTGCCGACACCAGGCTCGCCGATCAACACAGGGTTGTTCTTGCTACGACGTTGCAGGACCTGAATCGCGCGACGAATTTCGTCATCGCGTCCGATCACGGGGTCCAACTTGCCTTGTCGCGCGCGCTCAGTCAGATCAAGCGTGTACTTCTTGAGTGATTCACGCTGACCTTCTGCATCCTGAGAATCGACCTTGGCACCACCACGTACAGCCTGAATCGCCGTTTCAAGTGATTTGCGTGTCAGCCCATGATCACGCACAAGACGACCAGCTTCGGACTTATCGTCCGACAGCGCCAGCAAGACCATCTCACTCGCAATGAATTGGTCATTGTGTTTCTGGGCTTCCTTATCGGCCAGATTGAGCAGGGCCGCCAGTTCACGTCCCACCTGGACTTCGCCGCCCGCACCGGTGATGCTGGGCAAGCGATCGATGGCTTGTTTGAGCTGATTGACGAGTCCTCCTACATTGACCCCGGCGCGTTGAAGCAAGGAGCGGCTGCTGCCATCATCCTGATTAAGCAAAGCCA
>JBIIEY010000221.1:0-4127 GCA_044237595.1 Burkholderiaceae bacterium
CGCCAGCACTTCGCCTTTTTTGTACTTCACGGCTTTGGCACGCAACATTAAGTGGGGGAAGTCGAGGTTCCACTCATGCGGCGGTGTATACGGGCATTTGGTCATGTAGCAGAGGTCGCACAGATAGCACTGGTCGACGACCTTCATGTAATCCTTCTTGTTGACGCCATCGACTTCCATGGTGTCGGACTCATCGACGAGATCGAACAGCGTGGGGAACGATGCGCACAAAGACTCGCAGCTGCGGCAACCGTGGCAGATGTCGTAGACACGCTCCAGCTCTGTGTTCAGGGAATCTTCGTTGTAAAAGTCCTCGCTCAGCCAATCCAGCGGATGACGGGTCGGGGCTTCGAGGTTACCTTCTCGTGACATGTTTTGATCTCTTGCGGGTGATTAAGGTTGTGCAAAGCGCATGAGTGATATATCACTACGCTTTGCACAACCCTCTTTGCTTTTGCTCAGAGGGTTGTGATGACGTGCTTATCAGTCGACCAGTGCGTCGAGAGCCTTCTGATAACGGTTTGCGTGCGAACGCTCTGCCTTGGCCAGTGTTTCGAACCAGTCAGCGATTTCGTCGAAACCTTCTTCACGGGCTGTCTTGGCCATGCCTGGGTACATGTCGGTGTACTCGTGCGTTTCGCCTGCAACTGCTGCCATCAGGTTCTGACGTGAAGAACCGATAGGCATGCCTGTTGCAGGATCACCGACTTGCTCGAGGTACTCGAGGTGGCCGTGTGCGTGGCCGGTTTCGCCTTCTGCTGTCGAACGGAACAGCGCTGCGACATCATTTTGGCCTTCAATATCAGCCTTGTTCGCGAAGTACAAATAGCGGCGGTTGGCTTGGGATTCGCCCGAAAACGCATCTTTCAGATTGGCTTCGGTCTTGGAGCCTTTCAACTTGGACATGTATATCTCCTATGAATTCATGGAACAACACACCCCCATCACCAAAATGATGCTGGAGGCATACGACCTGGGATGAAAACCGACCAGCTGGTATCGGTTTTCGAACTGGAGTATGGGGTCGGCGGGGGAAAAGCTCAAATTGGCTATCTCAATGCAATCGATTGAGAAAAGCTATTGAGTTATAAATACTTGTAGATGAGAACTATTATCACTTCTGAAGCAACAAAACAATGGCTTGTGCGGCAATGCCTTCCTCACGCCCTTCCCATCCGAGACGCTCGTTGGTCTTGGCTTTGAGGTTGATCTGGGCTTCGGAAACGGCCAAATCAGCCGCAATGTGGGCAATCATGCCCGGCAAGTGAGGGGCCATTTTTGGGGCCTGAGCGATGATCGTGGCATCAATATTGCCGATTTCATAAGCTGCGGAACGCACCCGCTGCGCTACGATCCGCAGCAGCACCCGCGAATCAGCCCCAGCGAATTCCGGATCCGTATCGGGAAAGTGCCGGCCAATATCGCCAAGACCGGCCGCACCCAGTAGTGCATCCGTGATTGCATGGAGCAGCACATCGGCGTCGGAGTGTCCCAGCAGTCCGCTGCGGTGGGGAATCGGGACGCCACCAATAATCAACGGACGGCCCGGCACCAGCGCATGGCAATCATAGCCCTGACCAATGCGAAACGGTGGCACAGACAAAGATGGGTTATTCATGCAGAGCCTTTCAGATAGCGTTCGGCCAGCAGCATATCCTCTGGCAATGTGACTTTGAAGTTGCGCGGACTACCCTGCACCAGCTTGGGCTGCAGACCCAGTGCCTCAAAAGCACTGGCCTCATCCGTCACGGCATCGACTTTCAAAAGTGCATCGAGCAGCGCAGCGTGACGAAACATCTGAGGCGTCTGAGCCGCCCACAAACGCTCGCGTGGCACTGTTTCAAGTGCTCTTCCCTGATCGTTACTGCGTTTGAGCGTATCTGCCACGGGCAAGGCCAGCAATCCACCCACCGGGTCCGATGTCAAAGCGGTGATCAGCCTGACGATCAGTTCCACCGTCAGGCCGGGGCGCGCGGCGTCATGCACCAGCACCCAGTCATCGGGATTTACCTCGGTCGCCATCGCGGCCAAACCGTTGGTGACCGATATCTGACGGGTCGCCCCGCCGCAGAACAATATCGTCGTGCGCGGTACTGCCGGTAGCGTTGCAATGAAACTATCCTCAGGGCTCACCACGACATAGCAGTGTTCGATTTCTGGCGTTGCGGCAAAAGTTTCCATCACATGCTGCAGCAGTGATTTGCCCGCAATCTGTCCATATTGCTTGGGCACTACGCTGCCCATGCGTGCACCGACGCCGGCGGCGGGAACAAGAGCGAAGTAACGAGGCTGGGTCATAGGCGATATAATCTCACGCTTACCTACAAAGTTTCCATTCATAACCACGGCCGCTACCACCCGCCGCTATCGCGAAGGCTTTTTGTCTTTGCCTGTCATGCCCTCAGCTTCCACACCGATACGACCGCTTCCCAAACCCGGCTCACGCTTCGTGATGCCTGCGTTGCATGGCGCAGCGGAGTCCTTGGTGCTAGCGCAGTCCGCGCATGCGCTCAGGGCCGAGGGCCGCATGCTGGCAATTATTGTCGCCGATGCGCCCGCCGCACAGCGTTTGCTGACCGAGATCGCCTGGTTTGGTCAGCGCGAGGGCCAAGCGCTGCGCTGCCATTTGCTGCCCGATTGGGAAACACTACCCTACGACGCATTTTCACCGCATCAGGATCTGGTCTCCGAGCGTCTGGCGACACTGCATGAAATTCGCAGCGCTCAATGCGATGTGCTGATCGTACCCGCCACCACTGCCTTGGTACGGATGGGGCCACCGTCATTTCTGGCTGCTTACACCTTCTTTTTCAGGCAGGGTGAGCGACTCGACGAAGCACAACTCAGATCACAACTTACACTAGCCGGCTATGCGCATGTCGCGCAAGTGATGTCGCCCGGCGAGTATTCGGTACGGGGTGGTCTGATTGACCTTTTCCCTATGGGCTCGGTGCTACCGTACCGGATTGATCTTTTTGGTGACAGCATCGAAAGTCTGCGTACCTTTGATGTGGACACGCAAAGATCGCTTTACCCGGTCAAAGAGGTGCGCCTTTTGCCGGGTCGTGAATTTCCTATGGATGAAGCAGCGCGCAGCGCCTTCCGCAGCCGCTGGCGTGAGGTGATCGAAGGCGATCCATCACGCTCCATGATTTATCGTGATATCGGTAACGGTATTGCTTCGGCGGGTATTGAATACTACTTGCCGCTGTTTTTCGAAGAAACAGCTACCCTGTTTGATTATCTGCCCGAGGGCAGTAGCTTCGCTCTCGTCGGCGATATCGAAAGCGCCATACAGCGCTTCTGGTCCGATACCCGCTCACGCTACAACTTTCTCAAATCAGATCGCGAGCGGCCACTGCTGCCGCCTGAACAAATTTTTCTCTGTGACGAAGATTTCTTCTCGCTGCTCAAGCCATTCGGGCGCTGGGTCTTGCAGACAAAGGCCGAAGTCTCGGAACTCTCAGCGCCCTTGCCTGACATTGCGATCAATCGGCGGCTGGATGATCCGCTGACCAACCTGCGCGCATTCATGCTGCAGAACCAGCGACGCATCATGATTTGCGCCGAATCCGGCGGGCGACGTGAAACGCTGCGGGAATATTTCAGCGAATATGATTTGCCGCTGACAACCTGCGAGAGTCTTGATGATTTCATCGCATCCACCGACCGCTTGATGCTCTGCGTGTCGCCCTTGCATGAAGGCACCCTACTCGGTGATGAGCTTGGTGGACTAGCCTTCGTCACTGAAACCGAGCTCTATGCTGGCAGTGGACGTCGCGCAGGTCGCAAAACGCAGGAAGGTCCAAGCCAGGTCGATTCCATGGTGCGCGATCTGTCAGAATTAAAAATCGGCGATCCCGTTGTTCACCTCAATCATGGCATTGGTCGTTACTGTGGCCTGATCAGCATGGATCTGGGCGAAGGCGAAACGGAATTTCTGCATCTTCAGTACGCAAAAGAGACGACGCTGTACGTACCCGTATCGCAGCTGCATGTGATCTCGCGATACTCGGGTGCTGCACCTGAAGACGCACCCTTGCATACACTAGGCTCAGGCCAGTGGGAAAAAGCACGACGCAAAGCCGCAGAGCAGATACGCGATACCGCCGCAGAGCTCCTCAATC
>JBIIEY010000222.1:0-4122 GCA_044237595.1 Burkholderiaceae bacterium
GAGAGCCGCCTGCCCTCAGATCCAAAATGGCGCGAACGATATCTGCATGCCCGGCCTCTTTGAGCACATAGCCGGAGGCGCCAGCTTCAAGACAAGCGAACACCTGGGACTCTTCACTGGACATGGTGATGACCATAATGTCCGCTGCGGGCACGACACGCCGACAATGACGAATAATCTCAAGACCAGAGCCATCAGGCAGGCCCAGATCGGTTAAAAGCAATTCGATGGCATCTTGCTCCAATCCTTGCAATGCATCGGTAACCGAACCGAAAGCGCTGGCTAGGGTGAGGGACGGCTCAAGATCAATGGCGTTACATAAAAGACGACGTGTAACGACATCGTCTTCAACAACCATAACTCGGCAATCCAGAGGCAATTCGATGGGCAACATGTCAATCCAAACTTGGCAACAAACGAAAAGTTCGGTGGACAAGCTGCCGGTTTAGTTCCCTTTTCGGTGCGTATTCATAAATGGTGTTCAGACAGGGTTAGGCACATCGATAAATTCGTGCCGCATGCCGAACTGATTTTCTATATGCTGACCAAGGGCCTGCACGCCATAGCGCTCAGTCGCGTGATGACCGCACGCCAGATACGCCACCTGCGATTCACTCGCAAGGTGCACGGTCTGCTCCGAAATCTCGCCACTGAGATAAACACTCGCACCTGCTGCAATGGCATCGGCCAGCGAATTTTGCGCGGCTCCGGTACACCAGCCAACCCGTCCGACTACCTGATCAGGATTTCCGATAACCAATGGAGCACGTTCCAATACGCGCTCCACTAAACGCGCAAGATCGCCCACCGTATGGATTTCGGGAGCAGCCACACCCAGCCAGCCGAGATCCTGCTCACCGAAGCGACCATCGGACTTAAAACCAAGTCGCTGACCTAATTGCGCGTTGTTTCCCAACAGTGGATGAGCATCGAGCGGCAAATGGTAGGCAAACAAATTGAGATTATTTGCCAGCAGCATTTTCAGCCGCTTTTGCCGGTGGCCGACAACGCGAGGATCCTCGCCTTTCCAGAAATATCCATGATGGACAAGCAAGGTATCCGCCCCTTTTTCCAACGCGGCTTCAATCAGTGCGAGACTCGCCGTCACACCGCTAACAACATATTGAATTTGCTCACGTCCCTCGACCTGCAAGCCGTTGGGGCAATAGTCACGAAAACGGTTAATATCCAACGTGCTGGCAAGATGCTTTTCCAGCACATCCCGGTCGATTTTTTTTTCGCTCATTTCCATACCTGTTATGCGTCGTCTCTGGTTATTGTTTGCGCAGGCCGTTACTGTGGCACTTGCGCTGTGGTTCATTGTAGCGACACTCAAACCCGAGTGGCTGGCACGTGGCACGTCCAGTATCCATCTGGAATCGAAACCAGTGCCCGTGCAAGAAGCTGCAGGAACCGACTCAGCGGCAGCGCAGGGTAGTTATCGCGAGGCTGTACGCCGCGCAATGCCCGCCGTGGTCAATATTTTCACGACCAAGGAAGCGCGGTCGCAGGCGCATCCGTTCAACAACGACCCTTTTTTCCGGCGTTTCTTTGGCGACGGTCCAAGCGCGCAGGATGAAAAACAATTCAGTCTGGGATCGGGCGTCATTGTCAGTTCCGAAGGTTACATTCTGACAAATGATCATGTGATCGATGGCGCAGAAGAAATGGAGGTCGCGCTCGCCGATGGCAGAAAGATTCCTGCCAAGCTGGTGGGCTCCGATCCGGATACCGATCTTGCGGTCATCAAGGTGAATCTGAAGAATCTGCCTTCCATTACTTTGGGCAGATTGGACAATGCCAAAGTCGGTGACGTGGTACTGGCGATAGGCAATCCCTTTGGTGTCGGACAAACGGTCACCATGGGGATCATTTCTGCACTGGGTCGCAATCATTTGGGTATCAATACCTTCGAGAATTTCATTCAGACCGATGCAGCCATCAATCCTGGCAATTCCGGTGGTGCACTAGTCGACACCAACGGACATCTGCTCGGCATCAATAATGTGATCTACACGCGCAGCGGCGGATCCCTGGGTATTGGTTTTGCGATTCCAGTGACAACGGTAAAAACAGTCATGGATGCCATCATCAGAAATGGGCAGGTGGTACGTGGTTGGATCGGCGTCGAACCACAGGACATTACCCCCGAGCTTGCAGAGAGCTTCGGTCTGCAAAAATCGACCGGCACGATTATCGCCGGTGTACTCAGAGGAGGGCCAGCCGACAAGGCGGGCGTGAAACCGGGCGACATTCTTTTGTCGGTAGCCGACAAACCAGTCTCTGATACGGTGTCGATGCTCAATCTGGTTGCGCAACTCACGCCGGGAGATAAAGTACGCGTGACCGTATTGCGCAAATCACAGGAAGCCGCCATCGACATTACGGTGGGGCGAAGACCACGCTCGAAACCGCGCCGCCCCACTGAGAGCGAGTAAATTTCATGCACCTTCGAGACCTGGTTCAGTTCTTGTCAGAACTGGAAGAAAACAATAACCGCGCATGGTTTGTGATGAATAAACCGCGTTACGACATTCTGCGCGGCGAGTTACTGACACTAGTCGAGACGCTGATAGCGGGCATTACGCGCTTTGATCCGGTGATTGCCCACTGCAATCCGAAAAAAGCGATGTTCAGAGTGAACCGGGACCTGCGTTTCGCGCGCGGCAAACCGCCCTACAAAACCACTTTTTCTGCAGCGATTACCGCCAGCGGCCTCAAAAAACCCAGTCAAGGTGGTGGGCCCGCCTACTATTTCCACATCGATGCCAGAGGGGTTTTGTTTTCAGCCGGCGGCGAATACGGACCACCCGCTGATCGCCTGCGTGCTGTACGCCAGCACATTGTCAATGATGCTGCGGGCTTTCAACGCCTCTTGCGAGACAAAGGATTGCACACTACTTTCGGCGGCTTGGTGGAAAGAGACAAGTTGATACGTTTGCCCAAGGGCTTTGACGCCGATGCGCCGCATCCGGAATTTTTGAAACTGAAGAGTTATATGGTTAGGCGGGAAGTCAGTGTGAAGAAGCTGTCGCCGGAAAAATTACCTGAGTTGCTGCTTGCGGACTTCAAAGCTTCGGCACCGCTGGTGAAGTGGCTCCGGGCAGCCGGCCCCACACCCTAAGAGGACCTAACAAAAAGTCGCAAGCGTTGTTGCACCCACTTGTCGTACAAGCATACTGTCTGCGGCGAGGCGCCTGACCCGCGGCTTTTTGTTGAAACCTCTAGGTAAAAAGATCAGACAGTGTCTTCGGGCGCCTGCGTCGCCTTCTCAAACAAAGGCGCCAGCAGCAAACCAATCTCGTAGAGCAGGCAAAGCGGTATCGCCAAAAACAGCTGACTCATGACATCCGGCGGAGTGACGACCGCCGCAATTACGAATGCACCCACGATCACATAGGGACGAATGGATTTGAGTTTTTCCACAGTGACCAGACCCATGCGAACGAGTACGATCACAACGATGGGTACTTCGAAGGTCAGACCGAAAGCCAGACACATGGTCAGCACAAAGTCGAGGTAGTTTTCGATATCCGGCGCTACCGAAATCGATTTCGGTGCAAATTCGTTGATGAATTTAAAAACGGTGCCGAACACAAAGTAATAGCAAAACGCCACGCCGAGGATGAAGAGTGCCGAGGATGAAATAATCAAAGGTGCTACCAGGCGCTTTTCATGCGTATAGAGCCCCGGTGCAACGAAAGCCCAAGCCTGATACAACACCCAGGGCAGGGAAATCATCAGTGCCAGCATCATGGTGACTTTCATGGGCACCATGAAAGGTGTGATGACGCCGGTGGCGATCATTTTCGATCCCTCGGGCAGCGCATTCATCATCGGTTGCGCGAGAAAATCGTAGACGGCAGCCGCACCCGGCCAAACCGCAAACAAGACAATAAACACCACAAGTACCACGGCCGATGCACGAACGAGTCGCGTGCGCAACTCGATCAGGTGGGAGATGAAGGTCTCCTGTATGCCGGGGGCGTTATCGTCAGCCATGCTTTAGTTGAAAAACCGGATTGTTCTGCCGATATTCGGCCGGTAGCGCGCGACCCTCGCAGCGCCTGACATCACACGTGTCTTGCGACCTGTCGATCGTTTGAACCAGATCGGCAGTGA
>JBIIEY010000223.1:0-4120 GCA_044237595.1 Burkholderiaceae bacterium
GATCTACCCGGTCTGGCGTCATCGCTATGCTGAAGACGTCACACACAACACTGAACACGTATTCGGTTTGT
This sequence comes from Burkholderiaceae bacterium, assembly GCA_044237595.1. GTDB lineage: Bacteria > Pseudomonadota > Gammaproteobacteria > Burkholderiales > Burkholderiaceae_D > Pernthalerella. The sequence continues at coordinate 72 of JBIIEY010000223.1, forward strand.
TGGTGCCGCCGGACATCCCCGTACAGTTAGCCGAACGTGAACATCTGCAATATCGCTGGCTGTCATGGCGCGAGGCGGCTGATCAGTGTTTTTCACCATCCAATGCAGAGGCTATCCTGCAATTGCCTCAGCACGGCTGAGCTTCTCAATATCTGACGCTCCCGCATGAAACTTCGCATCGCGACCTGGAATATTCACAAAGGCGTTAGCACCGTTGGTACGCGACCGCGCGTCCATGGCATCAAGCAGGCCATCACGGCAATGACGCCCGATATCTTGTTTCTTCAGGAAGTACAGGGGCGACATGATTTACTCGCGTTGCGGCATGCTGGTAAATGGCCGGCACAGGCGCAGCATGAATTTCTGGCAGGCGATACCCATCATGTTGCTTACGGCATGAATGCGATCTACGATCATGGCCATCACGGTAATGCGCTGCTGTCATATTTTCCGATTGAATCGTCTTTCAATCATGATGTATCCGATCATGCGTTCGAGTCGCGTGGCATTTTGCATTGCGTGCTGCATCTTGGCGATATTCCCGTGCATTGCTATGTGATTCATCTGGGTTTGTTTGCGGGTAGCCGCTTGCGTCAAACGGAGGCATTGATCGAAGCCGTGACCTCGACTGCGCCTGCCGAGGCGCCGCTGCTTATTGCCGGTGATTTCAATGACTGGACCAATGCGCTCAGCAAGACACTCCGCGATCGGCTTGATGTAGCAGAGGTCTTTGATCAGAAATTATCTTCGCGTAGCTTTGGAACGTATTTGCGCAGATTGGCAGGTCGTGGGCCGAAAAAAACACCGGCGCGTACTTTTCCAGCGGCGATGCCAGTCCTTCAACTCGACCGCGTTTATGTACGTGGATTTGATGTCCACAGTGCGCAAGTACTGCATGGTGCGAGTTGGGCACGACTTTCCGATCATGCACCCATCGTGGCCGAGTTGAGCCTGCAAGCATCCTCGACGCAGAGCAAAGCATTGCATGGATCCCGGGAAGAGCGGCATGTCGGCCACAAGCTATAGTCGCAGCAATCACCTGTCGCTCTTGCACCGTGGCGCAGAGTTTTTCCCGGCGCTGATTCACGCGATCGATTCGGCGAGTGTCGAGATTTATCTCGAGACGTATATTTTTGCCGTTGACGACACCGCCAATCAGGTCAGGGACGCGCTCATACGCGCGGCATCGCGCGGTGTAATGGTGTATGTGCTGGTGGACTGGCTGGGTACGGGCAAATCAATCGTGGCCCTTTTGCAGGCCGCATTTGAGCCGTCGGGTGTTTATTTCGTCGCATTCAATCCTTGGTTTCAGCGAGGTATTGCGCGAACGCATCGCAAAATAGTCGTGATTGATCAGCGTCTCGTTTTTCTCGGGGGGCTGAACATCAATGATGATCTGATTTCCGATGACGATAGTGGTACGCGCTTGCCAGCGCCGCGCTGGGATTTTGCAGTCAGTATCATCGGGCCGCTGGTGGATGATGTCCATGCGGAAGTCGCCACGCAATGGAAGCGACAGTCCTCGCAAACGCTGCGCCGCCGACTGGGCCATATACGCCAGTGGTATGCATCACGTCTCAGTGTGCAGTGGCAGGTAGCCGAGGCCGCACTAGTGGTGCGAGATAATCTTCGAAATCGTGTGGCCATTGAGCGGCAATTGTTACAAGCACTTGGGCGCGCGCACCATAGCGCCGTACTGGTGACGCCCTATTTTGCGCCGGGCCGAAAATTGCGTCGTGCGATGCTGCATGCAGCCACGCGCGGTGTGGATATCACCCTCTTGATCGGTGTGGGACAGTTTGTGATGCAGGATGCAGTGGCACAGTCGTTTTATCCGCGCTTTATTCACGCTGGGATTCGCCTTGTGGAATATCGTGCGACACAGCTGCATGCCAAGGCGGCAGTCGTCGATGATGCCTGGGCGACGCTAGGCTCTAGTAATTTTGACGGCCTATCGTTGTTCGTCAATCATGAAGCCAACATCATTGTTCGTGATGCCAATTTTTCGATGGTGCTGCGCGATACCATCGCCCGTGGTGTGGCCGAGGGAACGATCATCACGGCTGAGGATGTTGCGCAGTTCTCCTGGCCGCAGCGCATCGGAAATCGTCTGGCTTATCTGCTTTATCGCACGGTACTGAAAATTATCACCGCCGGCCGATACACCAAATAAGCACGGCGCTCCTCGTCCCGAAAATCTTTACAATGCCGCCATGGACGAATCTATCCGAATCGATAAATGGCTGTGGGCGGCACGCTTTTTCAAGACGCGTTCGCTGGCAACAGACGCGGTTGAGCGCGGACGCGTCCGCTTGAATGGGGATCGGTGCAAACCGGCGCGCAGTATTCGTTCCGGTGATTTGCTCGACATCGACAACGGCAGCACCGAATGGCAGGTACGGGTGATTGCCTTGTCCGACCAGCGTGGACCTGCGGCGGTGGCGCAGGCACTCTACGCAGAAACCGAAGACAGCGTGCGTCAACGCGAGCAGCGCGCGGAGCAGCGTAAAGTTTTCAGTGAACCCGGCGAGGCCATACGTGGCCGGCCGACCAAGCGCGATAGACGCATGATTGATCGGTCTCGCGGCTAAGAACCTATCTCGTTAGGCCGCTTGCAGCGTTGGCATCCCCTGCAGGGCGCGTACTGGCTTGCATGCCAGTACCGTTACGCGGGCGTGCAGCATGCCGCACGAATTCCCCGCTTCACCCTTGCCATCGACCGAACGAGATAGGTTCTAAACCAATCTGCCTGAAGCGACAGGCTCAGAGAGGGCGTTTCAGTGCATAATAGGACGGTCGTTCTATTGTGCTGTCCGGAGTCCTCTCATGACCGAAGTGCTTCATAAACCCCTGCGTAAAGGCGAGCAAACTCGCGCGAGCATCTTGGACGTGGCGCTCGATCTGGCAAGTCGCGAGGGTCTCGAAGGTTTGACCATCGGCGTGCTGGCCGAGCGCATGAGTATGAGTAAATCCGGCGTCTTTGCGCATTTTGGTTCGCGCGAAGATTTGCAGATTGATGTGCTGAAGCTCTATCACCAGCAATTCGAACAAGAAGTTTTTTATGCCAGCCTGCGCGAGCCGCGCGGGCTGCCGCGCTTGCAAAGTTTATTCAGCCGCTGGATAGCGCGCGTCAGTCTCGAGATTGCTTCCGGTTGTATCTACATCAGCGGTGCGGTGGAATACGATGACCGTCCTGGGCCGATACGCGAACATTTGGTCACCATGGTTCGCACCTGGCAACTGGCGCTGCAACGTGCTGCGCAGCAAGCGGTTGATGAACATCATTTAGCGCCTGACACCGATACACAGCAGCTGGTTTTTGAAATGTATGGTCTCGTGCTTGCCTTGCATCATGATGCGCGCTTCATTCGCAGTCCGGGCTGCGTTGATCGCGCACACGCGGGCTTTGCCCGCCTGATTGCATCGACCCGTATCCCGTAAGCGCGGGCCGGTGCGACAAATTTTGATGCATCGACAATCGATGTTTTTGTAAAAAAACATCCTCATCGTCACTGAAAAAAGCTAGCCTCATCGCCACCGCGTATTTCATCTCAGGAGATTTCCATGCCCAGTTACCGCGCACCTTTGCGTGACATGCAGTTCGTGTTGCATGAATTACTCGAGGTTGATACGGCGCTCTCGGCCTTGCCCGCGCATGCAGGTCTTGACGCCGCGACGATCAATCAGGTGCTGGAAGAAGGTGGCAAATTTGTCGCTGAGGTCATTTTTCCGCTGAACCACAGCGGCGACCGCGAAGGCTGTCACTTCGATGCAGAAACGCATACCGTGACTACGCCCGAGGGATTTGCCGATGCTTACCGCCGGTATGTGGATGCAGGTTGGCCGTCCCTGTCCTGCGATCCTGAATTTGGCGGACAGGGCCTGCCCATGGTCCTCAACAATGCCTTCTATGAAATGCTCAACTCGGCCAATCAGGCCTGGACCATGTACCCCGGCCTCTCGCACGGCGCGTATGAATGCCTGCATGCCCATGGCACCTCTGAGCAGCAAGCGCTCTACCTGCCAAAGCTGGTATCAGGTGAGTGGAC
>JBIIEY010000224.1:0-4089 GCA_044237595.1 Burkholderiaceae bacterium
GTCACGACAGCCAGAGATGATTGTCGAGGAATCTCAGATGATGGAAGCACTGACGGATGCAATCGAAGGATTGCCCGAGCGCGACCGGCTGGTGATTTCCCTCTACTACGTCGATGAGTTGAATCTGCGCGAAATCGGTGAAGTGCTGGGTGTGTCGGAATCGCGCGTCTCGCAAATCCTGACGGCCAATGTCAAAAAGCTGCGATCGCAGCTCAAGACCGAGCCGCTCGTGCGTCAATAAAGAGAGGTATTTATGGGGCAACAGATGAATACCATACTGCTGCTAATGATCTTCACCGGACTGGTGGGATTGCTGCTGGTGGTCTTTTTCATGCTCGATCGGCTCAATGAATTGCACAAGCATGCCGATCTGCAGAAGACACCGCACAATCCTGATGACACCTTTGGTGGTCTGAAGGGCAAGACCTTGTGGGACGCCATGATCGGCATTCCCCTGCCGGGCTGGGATGCCAAAAAACTCGAGCCGCTCAAGCCGCGCTATGAGGCCGTGATGCAAAAGCATCTGGAATTACTATTTGAAGACGGCAAACTCGACGCCCGCGAAGGCTTTGCGATGCCGGTGCGATGCGACCGCGTGGTGCCAACGCTGCGCGGCGAAATCGAATCCTGGATGCCGCATGAATATGCTTCCGGTATTTATCGCGCAGGGCAGGATCTGATCAATCTGCCCCCCGAAGAACACGAGGCTGTTCTGTCACGCATTGATGACATCGGCGAGGCGCTTTACTCTGCCACCAATCTGCCACCGCGACATCTGCTCTCCAAAGTACTCGTGCCTGCCAGCCGACCAACGGAAGAAGAAACGCCTGCCGATGGCGAAGTGCCAAACGAAGAAGATGCTCTCTCAGCCGAAGAGATCGGCTGGGATGGCGAGCAGCCCGCGCTGGAAGGCGATGCAGTGGCGGCCCTGCCACCACCCGACGAAGGCGATTACCTCCCTGTCGAACTGAGCCAGGAGAGCGGCGAAACATTGCCGCTTACAGAGGAAGCCGCAAGCGCAGAAGCAGCTGAGGCGGAAATGATCGCCGACGCGCCTCATGACACTGAGACTGCGCCCGAAACTGTGGCTGCGGCCGAACCGGAAAAAACCACCGTTTCCTGAACCCGCAGAGATTGGCTGGACACCTTCTTTTCGATCCATGCCGGTATGACAGTCGTTGTCAAGACGACCGTAAAATTCCTACCGTCATCACCTGCATGTGATGACTGCTGCGTTGGCGGATCGCATGCGGTCTGCCCGCGAAACGGTGATGGCGTACTCACCATTACGCGCCCTGCAAGGGGGGATACATTGTCTTTATATGCGTACAGTAACGTCTTCTTAAATGACGACAACTGATTAAGCGCCAAAAAATTAGCAACACAGGCGTAAAAATATGCCGAGCAGCAGTGCTCGCAAGGGAAATCCGGTAACTTTTTAATAATTCAACACTCTGTCATGGCCTTCCCCGCTCAAGTCTTCGAAGGGACTGCCGATACATGCTCTGAAGCAGTGATTCATCCAGGAGCGACAGACCATGAACATGAGAGAACGTGCCCTTGCCAGCTATGGCGACGTGAAAGTTACCACCGGTGTTGCAGGCGCTGACAATATTCAGCTGATACAAATGCTGTTTGATGGACTGATAGAAAGTCTGGCGACAGCCAAAGGCCATATCGAGCGCGGCTCGATCAGCGAAAAGTCCAAGAGCCTGGCACGTGCCGGCCGTATCGTGGTCGGCCTGCAGGGCGCTTTGGATTTTGACAAAGGCGGCGACATCGCTCGCAACCTCAACGACCTCTACAGCTACGTGACCCGTCGTCTGTTCCATGTGAATGCGCACAATGATCTCGAAGCGCTTCAGGAAGTGCACAACCTGATGAACGAAATCCGCGGCGCATGGCAAGTGGTGCCCTCACTGGTCCCACCCTCTGCAAGGTCTTTTGCACCGAACTAAGTAAGCGCTGATTTTTTCAGGTACCCAACGAAAGACAGTAGATCCCGGCGTGAGCCGGGATTTTTTTTGTCTATTCGTTGCCGTAAAGGGATTCTATTTGCAAAAAGTTACTGAGGGTTAATATAATTGTGGCCAGACCAGCAGGTCCATTTACGACCTGACATGATTTTTGCTTTGAGACAGGAAACCCTTGGTTAACCTGGAAACAGAAAGCTCCATGACCTCTGTACTCAACTCAGCAACGTTTGCCGCCCACCACGCCAAAAAGGCTGAAAAACTCAGTCATTCCAAGGCATCTGGCCTCAACAAGGAAGGTGCCGACGGCGAATTTGGCGCTCTCTTCGGCACCATGATGGGTGGCCTGGGGGGGCAAAATCTTGCCGCCCTCGATGGCAAGGCCTCGCCACCATTGGTGGGCCTCGCCTCACAGGTCCTTGGCCCTGCGGTGCACATCATCACGGCCAGCACACCCGCACTCAGCGACGACAGTCTGTATGCCTTCGCCCGATCTCAGGGCATGGACGAAGATTCGCTCGCGCTGATCTTCCAGAAACCGGGACCGGCGCTTGAGCCTGCCAGTGTAGGCAATGCCGGACTGACGGCAGGCCTTGACGACCTTGAGAGCCTTGAGGGCTTCAAGGCACTGCAAGCCAGCCCGCCATCTCCGCCTCAGCTAGCTGCCAATCGTCTGGGAATGGCCCTCTCACCCGAAGAAAAAGCGATGGCCTCCGTGCTGTCCCAACCCGTATCCGCCGCAACCCCGCAAGGCGAGAGCCTCGATCTGGGTGAAGACGCCAGTCTGCGCTGGACCTTGGGCAAAGCCGCCGATGCGCTGCCCGGAACTCAGCCGACGGCCCAGACCAGCCTGTTCGGCCTAAACGGCGTGCGCAATCTGCTCCCGAGTTCGCCACCGGTTCAGGCGGTGACGCCCGACCCGGCAGCCCATCCGGAATCGGCCCATCAGAATCTGGCGGCCAGCCTGATACTAGGTGCCTCCGAAGCAGCGCAATTTGCGCGCCGCCTCGAAATGAAACAGGCCAGCCAACGCGCCGAACGCGTCGCCCCCGGCTGGCTGCCACCCACAGCGGCCGGCACGGGTCCGACCCTGCCAGCCGACATGGCCATGCTGACGGAAGAAATAAGTATCGCCGCACTTGAAACGCTGGTCGTTGCACCTGACATTGCTCCCGATGACCTGGCCGAGCTCCTTGCAGGACGTTCGCACGGTGGCGAGAGCCGCACGTCAAGTCCAAGCGATAGCGCCACGACCAGCAACACCAGCGCAGCGCCCCGTCCGGATCAGGCGCAACGCACGGAACAGTACGAACGTCTGTCCCAACGCCTCGGTGAAGCATTGGGCCAACGACTGGCAGCCCAAATCGCGAAAGGCGACTGGCGAGTCGATCTGGCGCTCAAGCCTTATGAATTGGGCAATATCGACATCGAACTGAATATGAAAGATGGCGCACTACAAGCCAGTTTCAGCGCCGGTCAGGCCTTAACGCGAGAGCTGATTGCCGACAGTCTGCCCCGGCTCAAAGAGATTTTGAACCAGCTAGGCATGGATGTTGCTACGATGAATGTTAACGTTAGGCAAAACAGCCAACATGGCGGAAACCCGACACCTGGACGTTCATCGTCGGGATCTGGCAGCCAGGCTGGCAAAGGTGAAACAGAGAAAGTCGGCGAGGTTTCTACCTCAACGACGGCCCGGAATGTCGGCAAAGATCCCGATGGATTCGATGTTCTGGTTTGATCGCAGTACAAGAATGCAATTGATAGCTGGAGGATGTGATGGCTGAAGAAGCTGCGGCACCCGAAGAACAAGTCGAAGGCGAACCGAAGAAAAAAGGTCCGCTGATCAAGATCATCCTGATGGTCGTGGCGGTTCTTTTCCTGATTGGCGCCTCCGTCGGTGGTACCTTGTTGGCAACCGGGTTCTTTTCAAAGAAAGAGCAGGCCAAAGAAGCCGTTGATGCCCAACTCGACAAACTCGAGGGCGGCGATGGCCATGGCGGCGATGGTCACGGCGAACCCAAGAAGGACGATGGTCATGGCGAGCCCAAGAAGGACGACGGCCACGGCGATGCCAAGAAAGATGATCATGGCAAGCCGGGTGCAGAAGCCCCTG
>JBIIEY010000225.1:0-4076 GCA_044237595.1 Burkholderiaceae bacterium
CGCGTGTTTTGTCGCAAGGCCTCGACTATGGCAAACTGCCGCCTTGTTTGCGGATACCCGCGTTCCGGAGCCATTTTTGGGCCTTTTCAAGAACCTGCCGTTTGAATGGATGATTGGCCTGCGCTATACCCGCGCCAGCCGCCGTAGTTCGCGCGACAGCTTCATTTCGTTCATTTCCCTGATTTCCATGGCCGGCATTGCGCTGGGTGTCGCAGCGCTGATCGTTGTCCTATCGGTGATGAATGGTTTTCAAAAGGAAGTGCGCGATCGTATGCTGTCGGTACTTTCGCACATCGAAGTCTTCGATGCCTCGGGTAGTTTGCCGGATTGGCAGGCGACCGCAGCCCAGGCCCTGAAGCATACGGAAGTACGTGGCGCCGCGCCCTATGTCGAAGCGCAGGCGATGGTGATTCGGGACGACACGGTGCGCGGGATCATGGTGCGCGGCATTTTGCCTTCGGAAGAGCCCAAGGTTTCCGACGTTGCATCCCAAGTAGTGGTGGGTAGCTTGTCCGATTTGAAACCCGGTGAATTCAATGTTGTGTTGGGCAGCGAACTGGCACGCAGCCTGCGTTTGAAAATCGGTGACAAGCTCACGCTGATCGCGCCGCAAGGTCAGGTGACGCCGGCAGGCGTGCTGCCGCGACTCAAGCAGTTTAATGTGGTCGGTATTTTTGAAGCGGGGCATTATGAATATGACGCGTCGCTGGCTTTTATTGATCTGCAGGACGCCGAGCGCATGTTCCGTCAGGCCGGACCCACGGGTCTGCGTCTTAAAGTCGCTGATATGCAGCGAGCGCCCGAGGTGGCTATCGATTTATCTGTAACGCTCACCGGCAGTTTGTATCTTCGCGACTGGTCTCAGCAAAATCGTAACTGGTTTGCTGCTGTCCAAACAGAAAAGCGGATGATGTTCATCATCCTCACCTTGATCATTGCGGTAGCCGCTTTCAACTTGGTCTCCACGCTCGTAATGACCGTCACGGACAAGCAAGCCGACATCGCCATCTTGAGAACTCTGGGTGCATCGCCCGCATCGATCATGAAAATCTTCATCATTCAGGGTGCACTAGTCGGCTTTATTGGTACGGCGATTGGTGTGGGCCTTGGTGTATTGGTCGCCCTCAATGTGGACGTGATCGTACCTTTTATTGAGTCACTGTTTGGTGTGCAATTCCTGCCGCGCGATATTTATCTGATTAGTGCGCTGCCTTCTGATTTGCGCTGGCCAGACGTCTGGCGTATCGGCGGCATGGCGCTGACGCTGGCTTTCCTTGCAACTCTTTACCCCAGCTGGCGCGCCGCACGCGTGCGGCCAGCGGATGCGCTGCGCTATGAATAATCCGAATCTTTCTGCGACTGATCTGGTGCTGTCCTGCGAAGGACTGGGCAAGCATTTCACGCAGGGTCGCGACAAACTCACGGTGCTGGAGAACATCGATTTTTCTGTCAGCAAGGGAGAGCGGGTGGCGATTGTGGGCGTATCGGGTTCTGGCAAATCGACGCTGCTGCATTTGCTGGGTGGTTTGGATATGCCGACTTCAGGCAGCGTGCATCTGCTGGGTCGTGATTTGGCCACGCTCTCCGAAAGCGCGCGCGGCGATTTGCGCAATCAATCGCTAGGGTTCGTTTATCAGTTCCATCATTTATTGCCCGAGTTTTCTGCGCTCGATAATGTGGCCATGCCCTTGCTGATCCGCCGTCAATCGCGTATCCAAGCCCGTGCAGCGGCGGCTGCGCTGCTTGAGCGTGTGGGCCTCTCGGCCAGACTGTCGCATCTACCGGGCGAGCTTTCCGGCGGAGAACGCCAGCGTGTCGCACTGGCGCGTGCGCTGGTCACCCAGCCTGCGTGTGTGTTGGCAGATGAACCGACTGGTAACTTAGACGGACACACGGCGCATCAGGTATTTGCGCTCATGCTCGAGCTTGCGCAGAATATGGGTACGGCCTTCGTTATCGTCACGCACGATGCTGAGCTGGCGCAGCGTTGCGATCGCAAGATGCAACTGTCGGATCAGGGTTTGCAGCGGGACGCTGGCTGACGCAAGAGCACTATGTTTATCGACAGCCATTGCCATTTGGATGCCAGTGAATTCGGTGATGCGGCAACTCAAATAGCAGAACAAGCGCGAACAGCGGGTGTGTCGTGGATTATTGTTCCAGCAGTCGAGCGTGCCAATTTCGATAAAGTAGCGAACCTGTCGGCAACTCTGCCTTCTTGTATTTATGCGCTGGGCATACATCCCATGTATGTCCCCGATGCTGCCGAAGATGATTTGCGTGTCCTGCGTGAGCGCGTGCAGCAGGCCATCAACGATGAGCGTTTTGTGGCGATCGGTGAAATCGGTCTGGATTTTTTTGTTCCCGAGCTGACCACCGCACCGATGCGAGCAAAGCAGGAATTTTTTTACAGCGAACAATTAAAGATTGCGCGCGATTTCGATTTACCTGTCATTTTGCACGTGCGTCGTTCGCAGGATACGTTGCTCAAGTATCTGAGACGCATTCGGGTCAAAGGCGGAATTGCGCATGCCTTCAATGGCAGTGCTCAGCAGGCTCAGGCTTTCATTGATCTGGGTTTTGTGTTGGGTTTTGGTGGTGCAATGACCTTCACCCGAGCCTTGCAGATACGTCGTCTCGCGACCTCGCTACCGTTGTCTGCGCTGGTGCTGGAGACAGATGCACCGGATATCTCCCCCGCATGGCTGCATCCGGCGTTGAATTCGCCGGCACAGACACCTCTTATCGCTGCGGTATTGGCCGAGCTGCGTGGCCAGTCGCTGTCAGATATCGCGCAACAGACCACTCAGAATGTCGCGCGCGTTCTGCCCCGCCTTGGCAGCCTCATGATGGCCTGATTGCGCGCATTTGCTCTTGGCCTGCTTGCGGGCGTGTTCTGGCTGCAATCGCAGGCCACGCTGCCCGATGCGAAAGCTTGCGCAGGCTTGGTGCTGATTGGGCTCATTGGTCTGCCACTTGCGCATCGTCTGGGTCGACGAGCCGAAAATCAAATTACGATGTCTTCAATGTCATTGCGCACCGCGGCAGGTATTGCTCTGGGTATCGCCATTGGTATTGGCTGGGCGGGGCTATTCGCTCATGTTCGAATGAGCGAAACATTGCCCGCTGCGATCGAAGGCCGGGATCTTCAGGTCATTGGCGTCGTCGATAGCCTGCCGGATGCAGTGGCACGCGGTGTCCGGTTTCGTCTGCGTGTGGACAGCGCGCACCTTCCTGGCGGCGATAAAGTCAACATTCCCGAATTGCTGTCGGTGGGCTGGTACGCAGATCATGCGCAGAATCCGCCCATGGTGCGTCCCGGTCAGCGCTGGGAATTCACACTGAGGCTACGTCTGCCGCATGGGCATGTGAATCCTGACGGATTTGATTACGAAGCCTGGTTGCTCACCGAAGGCGTACGCGCTACTGGTTATGTGCGTCCCGGCGTACAAAAAATACGGGATGAATTCGTACCTGGCCTCGCTGCGTATATAGGACGCACGCGGGATGCCTTGCGCGCGCGTTTGCAGCATGCATTGCCCGGTGCCGAGTACGCCGGTGTGATCATTGCGCTGGTCATTGGCGACCAGCGCGGTGTGAGTCAGTCCGATTGGGAAGTATTCAATCGCACGGGCATTGGACATCTGGTCTCCATTTCCGGATTACACATCACCATGATCGCTGCGCTATTTGGTGGTCTTGCGCGCTGTCTGTGGCGCCATTCATTTTTTACGCGCGCGAACCTGCCATTGATACTGCCTGCGCAAAAAGTCGGAGCCGCTGCAGGTTTGTTCGCTGCACTGGTATATGTGGCGCTGGCCGGATTTGGCATACCGGCGCAGCGCACCTTGTTGATGCTGGCCGTGGTGTCGATTGCGCTCTGGTTGGGCCGTATTGCTTCAGTATCGCATGTGCTGTGTCTATCGATTACGGTGGTCCTGCTGTGTGAGCCCTGGGCGGTACTGTGGCCCGGTTTCTGGCTCTCATTTGTGGCAATCGCCTGCATTCTGTATGCATCAGTGGGTCGTACCACGGCAGAGAAGAGCGAATGGGATGTCGCTGAATCAGGGACTGCA
>JBIIEY010000226.1:0-4072 GCA_044237595.1 Burkholderiaceae bacterium
TGCTGGTGTCAATATTGCGTCCACCCGCTTGTTCGAAAACGGATTGCACGCCATCCACCTCAGGCGCCTTCTCTTGCGGCGATTGCTTGCGCCTACGGTATCGAAGACCGAACCAAGACAGTATCAGTAGGAGTAGCCCACCAATGCCTGCCATGATTGTTGTTGACTCTTGCGTCAGCTCTTGCAAGGCACGAACCACATCCTCATGTATCGCTGGCGTTGGCTCTGGCGCTGAAATTACTTTTTGGACTGCGTTTGATGTGGCTGGAGATTTTGTAGAGCCTGTTGGCGTTGCTGGTGCCTGCGATGGTGATGATGCGGGCGCTGCTTCTGATACTGATGCTGATGCTGATGCTGGTGCTGGTACTTGTGCGGATGATGGCTGTTCGGCAGCGGCTTGCTTCTCAGCGAGAGATTGGCTCTGGATGTTGGCCAGCAGCTGCATATCGCTGATATTTTTTTCCAACGCCGCGATACGCGAATTCGCATCAGCCAGTGCTTTATCAGAAGCCAGCTTGTCCAACGCTTCAGCATTTTTATCGCGCTTGATTCCCGTATTCACCTGACTGGCTGCACTACTGCCCTCTTTCGTCGCAGCAGCCAGGGATTTATCGGATTCAGATAATCTCTCTGGGGCTGGTGCGGTGAGCTTCAGCTTGTCCTGCTCAGCCGGCGCAAGCGAGGGCTCCTTAGGTTGCAAAGTAACCGTACCACTGCTGCTACGTACGCCAGGCTGTCCTGCCGCGGCGCCGACATTGGGCATCGCGGCACTATCGCGACTACGCATACTGCGCCGCGCGAGCTGTTCGCGGTGACGCTGGAAATCAGCATTTTGTCCGCGGAGGAATTCACGCGCCTTGTCCGCATCAATGGTGCGTGCAATCTCGGCATCAGGCATGCTCAATATACTGCCCGCCTTGAGGCGATTGACGTTGTTACCAGAAAAGGCTTGGACATTCTCACGCTGCAAGGCCAGCAACATTTGACTGAGGCTAACATCCTCCGGACGATTAGCTGCCGCGATAGCGGCTAGCGTTTCACCACGCTTGACAGTGTGCTGCCCTGATTTTGTTGGTGTCGATACTGTTGATTTTGATTGTGTAATGTTCGATTTCGCGTCTGAGGCTGTTTCTGAGGTCGCCTTCGATGCTTTCGCGGTACTTGGCGCCGAATTCTTCGCGGCCACCTCTGCGGCAGGCACAGCTTTGGTTTCTGCAACAACGCCTGCCTTCTCGCTACGTACAACACTGCTTTGAACGACAGTTTCGGGCGGATTGACTACGAGGGGTGCATCACCAATTGCAGGCGGATCGAGCAGTAACGCATATTGCCGAAGAGTCCGATTACCGGCCGCATTAAGCTCAATGAGCAAACTAAGAAACGGATCAATGATGACCACATCAGAGCTCAGGCGAATCACATGACGATCGCCCTTCTTCTCAACAGCAAAACGCAGCGATCGGAGTACGGGAGAATAGTCAATGCCAGCCTGGAAAAAAGTCTCAGGCGATGCCAGTCGAACAATGAGCGACTCCGCCTCAACTGCGGTCAGCGCTGAAAACTCGATTTCTGCATCAAGTTTCTGCCCCATCGCAGAACGCACCTGGACCTCACCCAGACCCATTGCACTACCCATCAATGGCACGGACAGTAACAGACACAATGCGAACCGAAGTAACGCCAGTGACGAGAGTGTGTGACTCATGATGGGTGCAGGTGATCGATGGGGCAAAAGTGTCGGACTGCGGTCCGCACTGGTAGCAACGGAAAGTCTGGCTTTGATGATCATTCGGATATGGATAACATCAATTCCAAACACAGGGCGTGACCTTAACACCGGTGCAATAAACGCCGCAAGGGTCGTGGTCAGTACGCGACAAGAGAGCATCATAAATTTAAGCTTGGTCTTGCAAACCAGATACAAACTCGTTACACCACCCGGCGCCTAACAGTCTTTTTTTAATTGGGACATCAGCAGTTCTTTCCTTTGAAAAACTTTGGGACACGCGAATTAATGCGATGGCGCTGATAGGCCGGGGAGTATTTCAGGCAGAAACTTGACTGTCCAGATGAAAATCTCTGTATGCTTTTTTTGAGAAACGCTTCCGAAGAAAAACGTCATCAATCAATCAATGGGTTTCGTTAACAGAAGACTAGTGAGGCAGGGTATCTGCAAAAAATAGGGAGGGAAATAATAAGGCCGCCCGATTAGGCGGCCTTGGAAAATCAATTCTCTTACGATGTTGTGTGCTTGCCCACTAAATCAAAGACATGCTTCTGCTGCCTTTAGCGCATAAAACTAGTCGTCAAGCAAAATACGCAGCATGCGACGCAATGGTTCGGCAGCACCCCACAGCAATTGGTCACCGACCGTGAAGGCCGATAGATAGTCATTCCCCATTTGCATCTTGCGCAGACGACCCACAGGGATGTTCAGGCTGCCTGTGGTTGCCGCAGGCGTGAGATCGTGCATCGAAGCTTCACGGGTGTTGGGTATGACTTTCGCCCACGGATTGTGACTGGCGAGAATGTCACTAATCTCATCGAGTGGCACATCTTTTTTAAGTTTGATCGTCAGCGCCTGAGAGTGGCACCGCATCGCGCCAATACGCACGCACAAACCATCCACGGCAATCGCTGGTTTCGCGCCCGAGCCAAACGCGTCGCCCCGCCCCAGAATTTTGTTGGTTTCTGCGCCGCCCTTCCACTCCTCGCGCGACTGACCATTGCCCAGATCCTTGTCGATCCACGGAATCAGGTTACCGCCAAGCGGCACGCCAAAGTGCTGCGTTTCCTTCTCGTCGAGCGCATGCTGCTTTGCGAGTACTTTGCGGTCGATTTCCAAAATAGCCGAGGCAGGATCATCAAGCAGCGCTTTGACTTCAGCATTTATCGTGCCGAACTGTGTCAGCAGCTCACGCATGTGCTGCGCGCCGCCACCTGAAGCTGCCTGATAGGTCATCGACGTCATCCACTCGACCAGATCATGCTGGAACAAACCACCGAGTCCCATCAGCATGCATGAGACTGTGCAATTGCCACCGATGTAGTTTTTAACCCCGGATGAAAGCGCATTTTTAACAACATCGAGATTCACCGGGTCCAGCACGATGATCGCGTCATCTTTCATGCGCAGCGAGGAGGCGGCGTCTATCCAATAACCATTCCAGCCTGCGGCGCGCAACTTGGGGAAAATGTCGCTGGTGTAGTCACCACCCTGACAGGTCAGGATGATGTCGCATTTTTTCAGTGATTCGATGTCATTGGCGTCTTTGAGCGTAGTTTCGTTTTTTGCCATCGAAGGTGCTTTGCCACCCGAATTCGAGGTCGAAAAAAATACCGGCTCAATGTGAGCGAAATCGTCCTCCTGCTGCATGCGTTGCATGAGCACCGAACCCACCATACCGCGCCAACCAACCAGACCTACGAGTTTCATTTTGCTTCCTGCCTGTTAAATTTTTGTTATGCCATTCTGCGACTTATGTGAAAGTCAACACTGCAACTACATACTGGCTTCTGAAGCTTTACCGCATGAGGTTCACCACCAAAGTCACTGGATCCCGGCCTTCGCCGGGATGACAATTCGCAGGTCAGTAGCTTCTCGGATCTCATCTCGGCGCAAGACAGAATCCAGCATTCTGGATCCCAGCTTCCGCTGGGCGCGAGTGGGGAATTCGGGTCGCCTGCGATCCGCCCACGTAGCCGTCATCACATGCAAGTGATGACGGCGGGAGCTTTACACCAGCGCCTTCACCACCGCATCACCCATCTCAGCTGTACCCACACGCGTCGTACCTGCCTCGTGAATATCCGGCGTACGCAGACCCTGGGCGAGCACCTTTTTAACGGCTGCTTCGATACGATCCGCCTCTGCAGGCAGATTCAGCGAGAAGCGCAACATCATCGCTGATGACAAGATGGTTGCCAGCGGATTGGCAATGCCCTTGCCCGCGATATCCGGTGCAGAGCCATGCGAAGGTTCATACAAGCCTTTGCTGTTGGCGTCCAACGACGCCGAAGGCAGCATGCCAATCGAACCAGTCAGCATGGCAGCAGCATCCGAGAGAATGTC
>JBIIEY010000227.1:0-4062 GCA_044237595.1 Burkholderiaceae bacterium
AGCTTCGCACCTGACCATCACTGACACTGCCGTGATTGAAATCAGCGAGCGTGAGGTTGACGGCCTCGCAGATTTCACCTGCGGTGTCGAGCAGTGTGCCATCAAGGTCATACATTACGAGTGCCATTTTTTCTCCTCATACAGCCGCAACAATTTGCGCACTGGTGATACCCAGGGTGTCATACACCTGCGCCGCAGGTGCGGACTCGCCAAAACGTGCAATACCGATCACAGCGCCAGACAGACCGACATACTTGCGCCAGTAATCAGGATGGCCGGCTTCGATAGCGATGCGGCGCACGCCCTCTGGCAAAACTTGCTGCTGATAGACGATGGACTGTGCGTCAAACCGCGCAGTGCATGGCATGGACACGACACGTACCTGCCTGCCCTGCGCCTTGAGTGTTTGCTGAGCTTCCATTGCCAGCATCACTTCAGAACCGGTGGCAATCAGCACCGCTTCCGGTGTGCCATCGCAATCGGACAACACATAACCACCCTTGGCAATCGTCGCGGGATCAATGGCACCGGAGACCTGCGGAAGATTCTGCCGCGAGAGCATCAGCGCCGACGGACCATCATGACGCTCGATGGAACTCGTCCATGCCACGGCCGTTTCCATGCCATCACAAGGTCGCCACAGATCAAGGCCAGGAATCAGACGCAGACTGGCGGCGTGTTCGATGGGTTGGTGTGTGGGTCCATCCTCGCCAAGACCAATCGAATCATGGGTCAATACATAAATGACACGCTGTCTCATCAGCGCACTCATGCGCATGCCATTGCGCGCGTAATCTGAAAATACTGCGAAGGTGCCGCCATAAGGGACGAGTCCGCCATGCAGCACCACGCCGTTCATGATCGCGGCCATGCCAAATTCACGCACGCCATACGACAAATAGTTGGCGTCGCCATCCTGATGATCATGCCAGGCGCGGCTGGTCTTGCCCGCCGTGAGGTTGGAGCCCGTCAGGTCGGCCGAGCCACCCAGGAGCTCGGGGACGCCAGCCACGAGCAGATCCAGCATTTGCTGGCTGGATTTGCGGCTGGCAGTCGGCGCGCTAATGCCTTTGGCAAGCGTGTGAAGTGATTGTTTCAGTTCAGGCCAGTCGCCTGGCAATTCTCGGCGCGTCACGCGCAGAAATTCCGCGGCCAGCTCCGGATTCGCTTTTGCATAAGCGTTGAAATCATGTTGCCATTTGGCTTCGAGCGCGATCCCGGTGGCTTGCGCATTCCATGCGCTGCGCAATGTATCGGGTATTTCGAAGGGCGCGTGGGGCCAATGCAAAGCGGCGCGTGTCGCTTCGGTCTCCTTGTCACCGAGCGGTGCACCATGCACATCATGGGTGCCCACCATGTTGGGTGAACCCCAGCCTATGTGTGTGCGGCAAATGATGAGCGTGGGCTTGCCGATGACCTGTTTGGCTTCGAGTGTGGCTTGCTCAACGGCGGCAGCATCATGTCCGTCGATGGGGCCGATGACATGCCAGCCATAAGCGCGAAAACGCGCAGCGGTATCGTCGCGGAACCAACCTTCGACATGACCATCGATGGAAATGCCATTGTCATCATAGAAGCAGACCAGCTTGTCGAGTCCCCACACGCCGGCCAGTGAACAGGCTTCGTGGCTGACACCTTCCATCAGACAACCGTCACCCAGAAACACCCAGGTGCGGTGATCTACGATGGTGTGACCGCTGCGATTGAAACGGCGCGCGAGAATTTTTTCAGCGAGCGCCATGCCCACCGCATTCGCCAAGCCCTGACCCAATGGCCCCGTGGTGGTTTCAACGCCAGGCGTAATGTCGACTTCCGGATGACCCGGTGTCTTGCTATGCAACTGACGGAATTGCTTGAGATCGTCAATACTGAGCTCATAGCCTGTCAAGTGCAGCAGTGCGTAGATCAGCATGGAGCCGTGGCCGTTTGAGAGAACGAAGCGATCGCGATTGACCCAGTGAGGGTTGGTTGGGTTATGTCTCAGGTGATGACGCCACAAGACTTCGGCGATGTCCGCCATGCCCATGGGCGCGCCTGGATGACCGGACTTCGCTTTGTTGACTGCATCAATCGCAAGAAAGCGAATGGCATTGGCGAGTTCTCTGGCGGTGGCTTGCGTAGATTGCATGTTGGAGCCTTATTGCGAAATTTTTATTGCGGCGCTTCCGGTCGTACCAACGCACGTTGGGAGACCGGATTTGGAATACGTACAGACCTGTTTAAATTCGGCGCTTCCTGTCCATCAAACGCAAAATCATCGGCGTGAAGATCAATTGCATCGCCAGCCCCATTTTCCCGCCAGGGATAACGAAAGTGTTCGGACGTGTCATCCATGAACGCTCGATCATGGACATCAGATAGGGAAAATCAATACCCTTGGGATTAGCGAACCGAATCACCACCATGCTTTCATCTGCACTGGGAATATCTTTGGCGATGAACGGATTAGAGGTATCCACGGTCGGCACTCGCTGAAAATTTACATGCGTACGGGAAAACTGCGGGCAGATATGTCGTGTGTAATCCGGCATTCGACGCAAGATTGTATCCATCACCGCTTCCTGTGAATAGCCGCGCATATTCTGATCGCGATGAAGCTTTTGTATCCATTCAAGATTGATGATGGGCACTACGCCAACCAGCAAATCGACATGCTTCGCAACGTCGGCGTCATCACCTACATAGCCGCCATGCAGACCTTCATAGAACAAGAGCTCGGCACCGGCTTCCATTTCCAGCCAGGGCGTAAAAGTGCCCGGAGACTGACTGAATTGCGCTGCTTCGATATCGTCGTGTATGTACTTGCGCACGCGCCCTGATCCCGTTTCACCAAACTTCTGAAATGTATCGGCGAGCTCGCCCAGGATGTTGGCTTCAGGGCTGAAGTGACTGAAGGAGGTATTTCCGGCAGCCTGCTGCTTTTTCATTTCCTCCCGCATTTCCATGCGGTTGTAGCGGTGCATGGAATCGCCTTCCAGAATCTGCGCCTTGATCTGTTCACGGCGGAAGATGTGCTGAAAGCTTTTCATGACGGTGGTCGTGCCCGCACCTGAGGAACCGGTGATAGCAACGATAGGATGTTTAACCGACACAGAAGTCTCCGGACAATTTAATTTTTATAATAGCAGCGACATCGCGAAGATCAGCTCGCAAACAAAGAGCGCTCCTGAAACAATGGCGAACTGTATTTTTCATCGGTACCGTTGTCGTAGTCACGGTGATAACGCTCGAGTCGCTCGACTTCATTGCGCGAACCAATGATGACAGGCACGCGCTGATGAATCTGCTCGGGCTCGATATCCAGAATGCGCATGCGGCCAGTCGAACCAATGCCGCCCGCCTGCTCGACCACAAAACTCATCGGATTGGCCTCGTACATTAGACGCAAGCGACCTTGCTTGGACGGATCTTTGGTATCACGCGGGTACATGAAGACGCCGCCACGCATGAGGATGCGATGAATATCTGCGACCATGCTGGCGATCCAGCGCATATTGAAATCACGTTCGCGTACATCGGTGCGGCCGTTTTTACATTCGATGACATAGCGCTTCACTGGCGGCTCCCAGAAACGCTCATTGCTGGCATTGATCGCGAATTCGCTGGTGTCCTCTGGAATCTGCATGTGCGGATGTGTGAGGATGAAGTTGCCTACTTCGCGATCCAGCGTGAAGCCGTGCGTACCTTTGCCGACCGTCAGCACAAACATTGTAGAGGGGCCATAGATCGCATAGCCTGCAGCGAGTTGATGATTACCGGGGCGCAGATAGTCGGCCATCACAGGTGCACGACCTTCAGGCGCCCGCAGCACGGAAAATATGGAGCCAACAGAGACATTCACATCGATGTTGGAAGAGCCATCGAGCGGATCGAACACCGCGAGAAAACGACCACTGCCATCCTGGGGGTCGATTTCGATGGGGTCATCGTTTTCTTCGGAAGCAAGACCAGCAACCAATCCACCCATCGAAAAAGTGTTGATGAAGGCCCGATCGGACATGACATCGAGTTTTTTCTGTGTCTCGCCTTGCACATTGGTGCTATCCAAGCTACCCAGCACAC
>JBIIEY010000228.1:0-4037 GCA_044237595.1 Burkholderiaceae bacterium
GGCTGCCATTGATCATCTCCTCGCGCCGCTCGGCCGGCAAGCCTTTGATGGGCGGCAGATGGGTCGTATCGATGCCAGCCTCATGCACCAGCGATGACTGGATCAGCGGATAGCTGCCTACCAGCTGACAGATGCCCGCATTGATCATCACACTGGTTTTCACCGAGACCGGCACTCGACTGCGGCGCTCTTTCTCGTACCACCGGACGGATAGTGTCTTGCCAAGTTCTCGCGCCACTGCCTGCGCCACCAGATAATCGAATCCGCCCTCTGTCTCACCTTTGATAAATGAGAATGGCGCATTGTCCTTGTTCAGACAGACGGTAAGGGTATTCTTATCGGATTCGGCTGCCTGAGTAAGAGAAGCCACACCGATGCACAAACCCAGCAGAAGCTTGTTGAGAAAATTACGCCGAATCAAGCGAAGTTTCATCAATACACCCTTCTGTTAGTTGTGTTGATACGCCGCGCGTTAACGACTTGAAGAATCAATCAAGTGACGATGGTCTCATCCGTGCGTGTAATACCCTCGGTATCAATCCAGCTGATCACGATACGATCACCTTTTTTTCCATCGCGGAATTTAAAAGAAAAATACGGATCACGGGCCACCGAGCCACCGAAATGGACATACAGCACCTGCTTGTCGTTACAGTAGCCGCGCACCGTTTGTATGAAATGCGGCAGGACAAACTGCCCAAGACTGTTCCAGCTAAGTCGACTGAGCATTCGGTGCTTCATCAAAATCTTGACTTCGACAAGCTCACCGTCTTGTATCGCGCGCACGCGCATTGGCTCAGCTGCCATGTCGATTCTCCCTCATCATCCCAGACATCCGCCTACCATGACGGTAATGTCCTTGAGCGTGTAGTACCACTTGCCTCCCGAGCGGGCTACGGCGATGATCGCTGAAGTTTCTGCCACCTTGATCCTGACCGCGTAGTAAGGCTCGGTACCCGGCATAACGTTGAAACCGACACAGACAGGGTTGGGGTTATGGTCGGCGATCAGCGCAATGAAATCCGTGTTGGGTATTTTGCTCGTCAAGGTTACCGGCACGTTAGTACCGTTTTCGGCCAGCTCTGGCGCATCAATGATCAGATCATTTTCCTTGGCCAGACTGAGTCCGGGCACCTGACCGCGCTGCGTCACCGTGCGCGGCGTGTTCGGTGTCGTGGTGTCGCCGTTCATGGCATAAACAAATGCCTCCAGACTTTTCGCGGAATACACAGCGCCATTCCAGTCGGATCCCCATGAGGCCTGCTGACCAAAAACGTCAGAAGGCTTGAGGATGCCCGCGGAAAACGCCAGCGCCAGGCCAGAGGAAATGCGCATGACATCGCGCCGGCTTTGCTTCACACCTGTCTCCTGAAAATAAGGCCGGCGGAAAACCGCCGGCTAAACATGCGCATTGTGCCACTGAAGCAGCAGCACCCTATTTGTAGCGACTCGTATCGATGCCGCGTATCGATCCGTAGGGTCGGTTTTGTTCGGCGAGATTGCCATTCAAACCATTGACTGAGACCGGCAGCACCACCAGAGATTTCTCATTGACCTTGCAGTTCTGCATGCAGGCTTGGCTGATCACATCGGGCTTGCCTTTGACCTCGAGCATGCCGTGCCTCGTGCTCATGCCATCGCGATTGGGCATTCTGGCCTGCACCTGCGCGATGTTCTGCTCCGAAAGCGTGAAATCCGCAGGGACGACATCGGCGAGATGCAGCAGGAAAGCGGTGGCAGCATAGACCTCGTTTACCGATAGGCTCTTGGGTGCATCAAAAGGCATGGCGCGTCGTATGTAATCCCACAAGGTGGATACCGTCGCCAGCTTCATCATGGTTGTCTTGGCGGTTTCACTGGAGATACTCAGGGCCGCGACGCGACCACGCTCCATGTCTTTGGCCGTTGTGCCACCGATCAGCGGCGGGAACACGGAAGGCGATTCGCCGAATACACCATGACACGTTGCGCACTTCGATTCCCAGAGCTTCTCACCTTGCCGAACACTGCCTGAACCCGAGGGCAAGCCCTTGAAATCAGGGCGCACGTCAATATCCCAGGCAGCTACTTCGGTCACACTCGCTCGCCGCCCGACTTTCGGGAATAGTTCTGCGCTCGCCATGTCGGCAACGCATAGCAGTCCTATGAGCAAAGCAGCCTTAAGAGATCTGAACATTGATGACCTCGCCCGCTGCCTCAACCCGCCAGGATTGAATTGCATTGTTGTGATAAACCGATCGACTGCCACGCACTGCGCGCAGCTCGCTGATCTTGGGCTGCACATAACCCGTCTCGTCGATTGCACGCGATTGCAACAAAGCGGTCTTGCCCTGCCACTCCCAATCGAAATTAAAACGGGTCAGACATTTTGGCAGCACGGGCGACTCCAGTCTGGCCGCCGTCCAGTTACGCCCGCCATCGACCGATACATCCACCCGAGTGATTCGACCACGACCCGACCACGCCAGACCCGTAATATTGTAAAAACCATGATCCAGCAAACGCTGTCCACCTGAGGGAGAGGTAATGACTGATTTGCATTCCTGAACCAGCGAGTACTGGCGCGACAGACCATCAGGCATCAGGTCGATGTATTGCGTTGACTCTTCGCGCGTGGCGTAAGGCGCATCGCCGACTTCGATACGGCGCAGCCACTTGACCCATGACACACCTTGCGCGCCCGGCACCACCAGACGTAACGGGTAACCATTTTCAGGACGCAGCATTTCGCCGTTCATGCCCCAGGCAACAATCACATCGTCGAGCGCCAGTTCGATGGGTATCGAGCGGGTGAGACTGGCGCCATCGGCGCCCTCGGCAAGCACAAATTTTGCGGCTGATTTATCAATCCCGCAGTCTTCGAGCAATAAAGAAAGTGGCACGCCGGTGAACTCGCAGCAGGACAGCATGCCATGCGTGTACTGCACCGAGGGCACGGCAGGATTGGCCCAGTCCATCGCCGTATTCGCACCACACTCGATGAAATGCATGCGCGATACCGAAGGCAGCCGCATGAGTTCACCGAGGTTGTAAACCTTGGGCGTGGCAACCAGCCCGTTAATCATCAAGCGGTGCGATGCAGGGTCAATGTCGTGCCAGCCCGCGTGATGCCGCTCAAAATGCAGACCACTGGGCGTGATGATGCCGAACAGCCCCTGCAGCGGGGTAAAAGCAATACTGCTCTCGCGCCGACGCGTCAGGCCAGGTGATTCGCGCCGCTGCAGATAAGATTCATGCTTCGATGGCAGACCGTAGGGCAGATGGGCTACCGGATGGCCGAGCGTTTTACTGTGCGGCGGCAGGTGAATGATCGCATCTTCACCCGTCTCACCCTGATGATCGGCCGCTGCCATTGCGCTGCCGGACGCCAGTGCTGCGCCCGCTGCCGCGAAGCTCTGCCGCAGAAAATTTCGGCGCGAAGCATCCAGTCCCTGCTTGCTGATTTGATCAATCAAATCAGCACTCAGAAAATTCTCCGGCGCAGGCTGCAGGCGCCCTGGCTTGCCTTGGGTTCCCATCTATCCGGTCCGTTTTATTTTTTCGAACAAACTAAACGCATGAGTGTCTCTTCGATGCTGCCAGCTGCGGGAACATTCCATGAGCCGGGCTTGTAAGCTGCTTTGAGCAAGGTGCCGTCGGCCATATTCCCGAAATGCCAAAGGTGCATCAGATCGCGCCGCATGCCCCGATTGCAGTCATACTCGTCCCGCGCTTTGATCGAGAGAAAAGGCCGTCCATCAAGACTTTGGGGCTCGGCGTAGTCCACCAGATGCCAGAGCTTGGCGGAGCTGGGATCCGGTGCCACGATAGTGTCGTTTTCAACATAGAGAACGAATGCTTTGGAGGGATACTCGGTCCGAGTCCATTCAGCATGCGCGCTCGCGGTCAGGGTGGCCAGCAGCAGGGCCAACAGCATTTTCTTCATCGGGGACGTCTCCGGAAAGCCAGCAAGAGTGCCTCGAGAATGCCATTCACCCATTCGTGCCTGAACGAGTGCACAACACCCCCAAGATTTCAGCGCTCGAGTATAGCAGCGC
>JBIIEY010000020.1:0-13530 GCA_044237595.1 Burkholderiaceae bacterium
GCCTCGACTATTTCTCGGCCATTAATGATCCGATGGGCGCCAAGATCTTCAACAACTACAAGGCGCAGTTCGGTGACAAGTCGCGTTTCTGCGCTGGTGGCGGGGCAACTGGCATGTGGCGTGGTCTGATGCTCTGGGCCGAAGCTGTTAAAGAAGCCAAGAGTGTCAAGCGTGATGCAGTGGCAGCAGCACTCGATCATGCAAAACTGAGCGATGGTCCTGGTGGTGGTTGCGAAATGGTGCCAGGTACGCGTCACCTGAAGATGAACATGTACATCGCCGTCTCCAAAGGCGGTCAGTACAAAGTTGTCGATTCAAGCAAGATGGTGGCGCCGGGAGAGTGCACATAACTGAGTTGTGCTAGCCAGAGGGCAGGCTTGCGGGCTTGCCCTCTTTATTAATTCCCAATCAAGAGCCTCACGCCATGCAAGAAGTTCGCTCACCTACGATCAACGTATTGATGGTCATCGAGATAGCACTATTGCTGCTGGCATTGGTTTTGCCGCCGTTTCTTGACAGTTTCTGGGTTCTTTTCGTTACCAAGATTTTCATCCTCGCGCTGCTGGCGATTTCCTTCGACCTTGTCTGGGGTTATGCCGGCATCATGAGTTTTGGTCAGGCGCTTTTTTTCGGTGTCGCAGGTTATTCGGTTGCCCTGCTCTCGCAAAAGACAGGTGTCAGCTCTGTGTTTGTGTTGTTGCCGGTGGCCGCAACGATTGGACTGCTGCTTGCCTTCCTGATGGCGCTGCTCGTCATTTTGGGCAAGCGTATTCCCTCTCTGGCTTTCGTCGCATTGGGCACAATGACTGGCTCGTATGTTATCGAGCGCCTGGCGCGTGGCTGGTCGTATGTGGGTGGCCAGAACGGTATTTCCTCGCTACCTCGCCTCACGGCGGGCGAGTTGGAAATCGAAGAGGGCATTTTGTTTTGCTACATGGCGCTGTCCATACTGATTGTGATTTATCTGACCTGTCGATGGTTGGTGCGATCGCAATTTGGTCTGGTGTTGGCGGGTATTCGTCAGCAAGAAAGCCGTATTGCATTTTTGGGCTACAACGTCCAAACCTTCAAAGCCGTAATTTTTTCTCTCGCTGGCATGATTGCCGGTATCTCTGGGGCACTGTTCGCGTTTCATGAGGGTTTTGTCGGCCCTGGCCAACTTGGCCCGGTGCTATCGACGCAAGCTGTACTTTATGTCTTGTTCGGCGGTGTGGGTACCTTGGTGGGCGCCATCATTGGCGTGACGGTACTGGATCTGATGAATTTTCTTTTGCCACAGGTCGAGTTTTTTGGTCCGACTGTCAAAAATTTTCTCGAAACCGGTTGGCCCATTCTGTTGGGCTTGCTGCTGTTGGCGACCGTCCTGTTCCGTCCAACCGGTCTGATGGGTTTCGTGATGCGCGATCGAAGTCGCAATTTCTTTTTCGGCAAAAAAGACGATAGTGTCGCGACGAACAAAACTGATACAGGGGTTCAGTCATGAGCCTGCTGCAAGTCCGTGGCGTATCGAAAATTTATGGGACATTGACCGCGCTGTCATCAGCCGATATGGTTGTTGATGATCACGAGTTTCATGGCCTGATTGGCCCGAATGGTTCCGGTAAAAGTACTTTGCTCAAGTGTGTCGCGGGCGCCGAGATTCCGACTGCTGGCACAATTCATCTGGCAGGCAAAGACATCACCATGCTAACACCGCAAGAGCGCTCGCGCGCGGGTCTGAGTCTCAAGTTTCAAATCACGGCGATACTTCCCGAGATCGCGGTCTACGACAATATGCTCATCGCATTGCAGGCACATCAGCCCATCTGGGGACTGCTGCGCTCAAGTTCTCGCGATAGTTTGCATGCGGAAGTTACTCATTATCTGGATCGTTTTCGTCTCAGAGAACGTCAATACGATTTGGCGGGAGAGCTCTCGCATGGTCAGCAGCAATGGTTGGAAATTGCGATGGCATTGGCGCTCAAGCCCAGACTGCTGCTGCTCGATGAGCCCACTGCCGGCATGAGTCCACAGGAGCGTCGTGCAACGGGTGAGCTGTTGCAACCTATCAAAACGCAATGCTCTCTGCTGATCGTCGAGCACGATCTCGATTTCATCAAGGATATTTGTGATTCTCTGACAGTTCTGGATCAGGGACAGATTATTGCTTCAGGGCGCACGCACGATGTGCAAAATGATGCCCGTGTCAAAGAGGTTTATCTCGCCAATGTCTAATTCACCGCTTCTGGTCGCTGAAAAGCTCTGCACCTACTACGGTCACAGCCAGGCGCTATTCGATGTTTCATTGTCGATACCTGCCGTGGGTGGTGTGTCCATCCTTGGGCGAAATGGTGCGGGTAAGACGACACTGCTAAAAACGATTGCGGGTGAATTACTCGCGCAGCGAGGTCGTCTTTCGTTTGATGGCGAGAGTATCGATAGTGCTGCGATAGAGCAGCGTGCCTCCCGGGGATTGGGCTATGTGCCGCAAGATCACGGGATATTTGCACGTCTGACGGTCCGAGAAAATCTTCAGGTGGGTGCCTTGCGCGAGTCAAACAGCGATCAGGCGATTGAAGAGATGGTCGCGCTCTTTCCAAGGCTGGGGCAGCGTATGGCACAAGCCGCTGGCACGTTGTCAGGTGGTGAGCGAAAGATGCTGGCCATCAGTCGCGCATTGCTGGGCCGCCCCAGCCTGCTGTTGCTCGACGAACCCACCGAAGGTGTATGGCATGGCGTGATCGAGGAAATCACCGAGAGGCTGCGCGAGCTTGCGCAAGATATCGCGGTTGTGATTGTTGAGCAGCATGTCAAGATGGCCTTGAGTATTTCACAGCACTGCTATGTGATGGATCGTGGCCACATTGCACTTTCAGGGGAATCTGCTGCGATACGCGAGGACCCTGAACTTGAACGTCTGCTTTCACCTTGAAGCGCCATTGTCGAGCATTGAATATAACAACCCTTTCACTGGCAGCACTTTCTTAAACTAAAAAAATCAGGAGGATCCGATGGCAGTCCAACAACCCACCGCAGAACAAGTCCGTGCCGCAGCTGAGGAGGTCGGCCTTGCTTTGACCGACGAAGATATCAAGTCATATCAGGGTCTGATGGCGGGTAGTATCGCCGCCTACAACATGGTTGATCACATGGCCGATGAATTGCCGGCTGTGAAATATCCTCGCACACCGGGTCATTTTCCTGCGCCTGAAGATAACAAGCAGAACGCTTGGTATGTAAAAACTTCGGTCAAGGGCGCAAGCACAGGACGTCTGCAAGGCAAGCGTGTCGCCATTAAAGATAATGTGATGGTCGCCGGCGTGCCGATGATGAATGGCTGCTCGATCCTGGAAGGTTATGTGCCGGACATCGACGCGACAGTGGTCAGCCGTCTGCTTGATGCGGGTGCCGAAATTGTTGGCAAGACGCATTGCGAATCGTATTGCATTTCGGCGGGTAGTCATACCGGTGCGAAAGGGCCAGTTCACAATCCTCTGAAGATGGGCTACTCCGCAGGAGGATCATCATCAGGTACTGCAGTGGCCGTTGCACTTGGCGAGGCTGATCTAGGTATTGGCGGTGATCAGGGCGGCTCGATCCGTATGCCAGCTTCATGGTCCGGGATCGTTGGCATGAAAGCGACCCATGGACTAGTACCCTACACCGGCATCATGCCGATCGAGATTTATGTTGATCATACCGGCCCGATGACTCGAACCGTCGCTGACAATGCGCTCATGCTCGAGGTGATTGCGGGACATGATGGCTATGATCCGCGTCAGTATGGCCCAGCTCCGGATTTGAACTATACGAAAAAGCTCGATGCGGGTGTCAAGGGCATGCGTATCGGTATTCTCAAGGAAGGATTTGGTCGTCCAGAATCCGAGGCTGCCTCGGATGCCAAAGTCAGAAAAGCCGCCGAGCTGCTCGCCAAGCTAGGTGCGACTGTAGAAGAGATTTCCATTCCCGAGCATCTGATTGGACCTGCGCTGTGGACGCCGATCGGTGTAGAGGGCATTGCGCAAACGATGATGTTTGGTGATGGCTATGGTTTGTCTCGCCCTGATTTGTACGTGACCAGCCTGATTGACAAGCTGCATGGATGGAATCTGCGTGCCAATGAATTGTCCGAGACAACGAAGGTGATGACGGTACTTGGTACCTATATCAAAAAGCACCACGGCAGCCATTACTACGGCAAAGCGATGAACGTTACGCGTCGCCTGACAGCGGCTTATGATGCAGCGCTTGCCAAATATGATTTGCTGTTACTGCCGACCATGCCCATGAAAGCCACCAAGCTGCCACCGGCTGATGCCAGCCGCGAAGAATACTTCGCGCGTGCGCTTGAGCAGATTGGCAATACCTGCCCCTTTGATATTTCGCATCATCCGGCGCTCACCGTACCTTGTGGTCTCGTGGATGGTTTACCTATCGGCTTGATGCTTGTTGGTAAGCACTTTGATGAAGCGACTATCTATCAGGCAGGTAATGCTTTTGAGAAGGCGGGGGACTGGAAGACGATGTAAATAGTTTTTCGTTGCGCAGCAGTTCATTCAGCGCTCACCTCCGAAGGGAGGTGGGCGCTTTTTTAGGGGGCCCACCGGTACGGCACCTGTTTTATGCGCCTACAGCAGGTGGCGCCTTCAGCATCAACGCCGAACAAGGCTGCCCGTTACCCCATTCAATCCGCCGCAAGGCCATGACACCCTCAAGCTGGATGATGATGAAATCTCTTTTCATCGAGCGCCTTGCATGTCACGTGAATCCCCATTGTTGTTTGCACTGCATGGCAGTGAGCCGCTAGGTGTAAAGATTGCGCAGCATCTCGGCATCTCGCTGGCTGCGCATGAAGAGCGCGATTTCGAAGATGGCGAGCACAAGACGCGGCCCTTACAAAATGTGCGTGGACGTTCTTGCTATGCTCTGCATGCATTGCACTGCGATGCGTTGCGCAGTGCCAATGACAAACTCAATCGACTGTTGTTCTTCATCGCTACACTCAAGGATGCCTCGGCTGATCGTGTGATCGCGGTGGTGCCGTATCTGGCTTACGCACGCAAGGACCGTAAGACCAAACCGCGTGATCCGATCACGATGCGCTATGTCGCGCAGCTGTTCGAGGCGATGGGTACCGATGCCTTGCTGGCCTTGGAGGTGCACAACCCGGCAGCATTTCAGAATGCCTTTCGTTGTCCCACTGAGCAGCTGGATAGTGCGGGATTGTTTGCGCGACATATTGCCGACCAAATCGCCGACAAGCTCGGCCCCGCTGACGTGGCGGTGGTATCGCCGGATGCAGGCGGTGTGAAACGCGCGGCTCTGTTTCGCGACCGGCTGTCACAAGCCCTGGGTCGTCCCGTGAGCATGGGCTTTGTAGAAAAATATCGCAGTGCCGGGCTGCTCAGTGGCGAG
This sequence comes from Burkholderiaceae bacterium, assembly GCA_044237595.1. Classification (GTDB taxonomy): domain Bacteria; phylum Pseudomonadota; class Gammaproteobacteria; order Burkholderiales; family Burkholderiaceae_D; genus Pernthalerella. Next base: position 5,395 of record JBIIEY010000020.1, read on the forward strand.
CTGCTGGTGGGAGAGGTTGCGGGGCGTCAGGTGCTGCTGTTTGATGACTTGATCAGTAGTGGTCAGACGCTGTTACGCGCCGCAATCGTCTGTCGTGCTCAGGGTGCTGCTAGCGTGTGGGCGGCGGCAGCACATGGACTCTTCAATGCCGATGCCTTGCAGCGGCTGGGTGCAGGGCCGATTGATCGGATTTTTGTCAGCGACAGCGTTGTAATTGCTGGGCTTGAAAATACGCCGCTTGAGACCAAGCTTGATATAGTGAGTTGTGCCGCAATGCTCGGCGAAGCTATTCGTCGTTCTCACGAAGGTGGATCCATCGTCGAGCTGATGCAGTCCTGATGTTGCTGCGCAAGCGCTAACCAGTGCAGCGCGCGTTGTGTCCATAAGGCCGGTTGGCTGCAGACGATTTCATCCAAGTGACGTATCGCGATACGTGCGCGTATACCTGCGCGCATCGACTGATAGAAATGCACTAATGCCGCGGGTGGCGTGTCTTGCGCCTGTGCGAAATAAGTCTGCAGCAGCACATTAGCCAGCGAAGGTGCTTGCAAGCGCTCGCAGTCCAGCGCCAGAAACGCGATTTCATCAGCCGCATCCAGTGTGCGCAGTTCGCGGGAAAATTCGAGACAATCAATCACCGTGATGTCCCCGGCGATGCAGACATGCTCGGCACGCAGATCACCATGACCTTCGACTATATGGCCATCGCTTATGCGTGCATCGAACCAGCCGGTCTGCGTTTGCAGGATAGCTCGCTGTGCATCACACAGGGCACGTACCTGATCGGATGGTAGGGCTGACTGATGCGCTAGCAATGCGCTTTCATTGCGATAGATTTCTGCTTCGAGTGATGCGCGCCATGTATCAGGATCCGGCCGCAGCCTGGGTAGATGTCGATGAAAATCAGCGATGCGTGCGGCTACGCGCTTCATGACGGTGGCATCGGCAGCACCATTTATCAGTGCATGGGCCAGCATGCCAGACTCGGGCAAGCGTCGCATGTGCACTAGGCAGTCGATACGTTCCTGCGATTGTCCGAAGCACAGCTTGCCATTGGCATCGCGCGAGAGCGGCTCCACGCTTAGATATACCGCTGGTGCGAGACGACGATTCAGTCGCAGCTCTTCATGACAATAAAAGCAGCGTGTATCGACTGCGCGAAAATCCACATAGTCAGTGCATACCGGCTTCTTGAGTTTGAATACACGGTCGCCCCCCAAAAAGACCCAGGACATGTGCGTTTCGATCACGTCGACTTGCGTGACACCTGTGCCATACAGGTGTGGTTGGCGCAGGAAAGCAAGGGTGGCTTCTGTGGAAACGGACATGGTCATCGCGCAGCCTTCTGAGTGTACAGGCCTAGTTACGCCGCCGCGGCACGACGCTCGCATATACCATCGGAAGGCGGTGACGGAAGAAACGCTGCTTGATGCCTTCCACTACAAACAAGTAGCTGATTACCAGCAGCACCAGCACGCCAAAAAAGCTCGCAGGTGGTGGTGTAAAACCAAAGTAGACACCTAGCGCGGTATAGGGCAAAGCAATCGCCAACAACACCACTGCGATTGATGATGCAATCAGCGGCGGATGCGGTCGACTGCGCAAGGGATTGCCGCGCGTGCGAATCACAAAAATCACGAGCACCTGTGTGCAGAGCGATTCAATGAACCAGCCGGTCTGGAACAAGGCTTCGTTTGCATCGAACAGTCGCAGCAGTATCCAGAATGTCAGTACATCAAATGCCGAGCTGACCGGACCAATGAACCACATGAAGTCGCGCACCAGCGTGATGTCGAGTGGAAGCGGACGCTGCAACTCGTCGGCGTCGACTGCGTCAAAAGGTATCGCTACTTCCGAAAGATCATAGAGGATATTATTAAGCAGTATCTGCACTGGCTTCATGGGCAGGAATGGAAGAAACATCGCCGCACCTGCCATGCTGAACATATTGCCGAAGTTCGAGCTGGTACCCATCATCAGGTACTTCATGACATTACCAACCGTGCGACGTCCTTCGAGTACGGCGATTTGCAATACCTTTAGATCCTTTTGCAGCAAGATAATGTCGGCCGCGGCTTTGGCGATGTCCACGGCGGTATCGACCGAGAGTCCGACATCAGCGGATTGTAGTGAGGGTGAGTCATTGATACCGTCACCCAGATAGCCAACGACATGACCGCGTGCTCTGAGTGCGTCTATCACACGATTTTTTTGTGAGGGATTGAGGCGGCAGAAAAGATTCGCGGTTTCAGTGCGTACCTGCAGTGCGATGTCATCAAGCTGCTCGATGTCGGTGCCTAAAACGACACCCTCAACCGGCAGCTGCAGTTCATGAAAAATATGCTGTGTGACGCGCTCGCTATCGCCAGTGAGTACCTTGATTGAGACACCTAGCGCTGCAAGTGAGCGCAGTGTGTCGCCTGCGCTTGCTTTGGGTGGATCGAGAAACGCTGCAAAGCCGGTCAGGACCAGCGCTGATTCATCATCAACGACAGCATGTGGGTGATCTGGGGGAACCGCCTTGCAGGCAATCGCTAGCACCCGGAAGCCCTCGTCTTCGAGTGCATCGCAAGTGGCGCGCACCGTCGCTAGCCCGGCTTCATCCAGCAACAGCGTATTGCCGGTATTTTCGTAATACAGACAAGCCCGCATTACGTCGCCGGGCGCACCCTTTACCACCAGCGTACGCGCTCCATTTTTTTCAATGAGTACCGAGACACGCCGTCGCTCGAAATCAAACGGGACTTCGTCGACTTTGCTCCACTCGCGCGTGTCGATAGTTTCGTGTTCGAGAATCGCCACATCCATGGGGTTGTGCAAGCCGCTTTCGAACCAGCTGTTCAGATAAGCAAGTTCGAGCACACGGGCGCTATCTACGCCAAGTGGATCGACGTGTGACTGCATGCTGATTTTTGCCTCGGTCAGAGTGCCAGTCTTGTCGGTGCACAGCACATCCATCGCACCCAGATCGGAGATCGCAGTTTGGCGTTTTACGACGACTTTCTCCCGCGCCATGCGCACCGCGCCGCGCGCCAGCGTCACCGACACCACCATGGGTAGCAGCTCGGGTGTGAGTCCGACGGCAAGCGCCAGTGCAAACAGAAAGGATTCCGCCCAGGGCTTGTGGGAGAGCAGACTCATCAGCAGCACGATCAGCACCATCAGCATGGTTAGTCGCATGATCAGTACATTGAAGCGTCGCGTTCCGATATCGAAAGCCGTGAGTGTGGCTGGCTGCCCCAGATGTCCTGCGATGCTGCCCATCTCGGTGGCAGCGCCAGTGCGGACGATGAGCATTTTTGCGCTGCCGGATAACACGGACGACCCCATGAACATCGCATGGGTCGCGCTCTGAATGTCGGGGACATCGGCGGGCACTTGGGTGCGTTTTTCCGATGGGCCGGATTCGCCGGTCAGCACCGATTGGTTAACGAAACAGTCACGTGCCTCGATCACGATGCCATCGGCCGGGACCAGATCGCCCGCCTTGAGCAGCACCAGATCACCGGGCACGATCTCGGTCAGCGGTATGGACTGTTCGCGGCCGTCGCGGAGCACACGTGTTGATAGGGCAATGGATTGACGCAGCATCTCGGCAGCGCGTTGTGCGCGATGCTCTTGTGCGAAATCCAGGGTCACGCTCAGCAACACGATCACGTTAATGATGAAAAAATTAGTGAATTCACCCAGCAGCGCCGACAGCGTGCTCGCGACGAGCAGGATCAGCACCAGCGGATTGCGGAAGTGGCCAAGAAATTGCAGCCAGGCGGGCAGCGTGTGTGTCTCGACAAAACGGTTGGGGCCCCAATGCTCGAGTCGTGTTACTACTTGCGCGCTGCTCAGGCCCTGCTGCAGATCCGGTGGTGCCGGTGGCGTTTGCCACCACAGGTCGGCTCCAGGGACAGATGTGTCGATCCGATTGCGCCCAGATCTGTGGGTCATGTTTCCATCCCTGTTATCGGAGGGTGTCGGGTACGCCGATCCGAGACCAAAACCACGTAGAATTGCTCTGTGGCAAGTGATAGGCTGTCAGGTCGTCGGCGGGGCAAGCTCATGACCGATACTCCGGGTTTTGCGGGGAAGCGGTTTGCCAATTCGCAATGGCTTGAATCCGGGACGCTGCTTTGCGAGCGCAGACCGGCCAAACCATGGCATGCCGCATGACCCAACGATCCACAGAGATTCGAACGATGTCAGGGAATTCAACGATGTCAGGAAATTCAACGATGCCGAAACTCAGTGCAAATTTGTCGAAGCGCATGGCCGTCTCCGATGGCTGCGGTTGTGTCATCAAACAAGCTGGCAGACTGGGTGCAGCGCTGATGCTGACTTTGCTGACGCTGAACATGCCGGCGCTCGCAGTCGACAAGCCCATCGTCATCAAGTTCAGCCATGTGGCGGCCATGGGTACGCCCAAGAGCAAGGCCATCGAGCATTTCAAGCAACTCGCCGAGCGCAACACCGCCGGCAAGGTGCGGGTGGATGTCTATCCCAACAGCACACTCTACAAAGACAAGGAAGAACTGGAAGCACTCCAGATGGGTGCGGTACAAATGCTTGCGCCCACGCTGTCCAAGTTTGGTCCCCTGGGCATACGCGAATTCGAAGTCTTCGATCTGCCTTTTTTATTTGACGATCGTGCGGCGCTGCGGCGTGTGGTTGACGGGCCGGTAGGGCAGCGGCTGTTCGGCATTCTGGAAACCAAGGGCATTCGGGGACTGGCTTATTGGGACATGGGTTTCAAGATGATGTCGGCCAATCGTCCGATTCGCGTGCCCGCCGATATGCGCGGCCTGAAAGTGCGAATACAAGGATCCAAAGTCATTGACGAGCAAATGCGCACGCTCGGCGCCCTTCCGCAGGTGATGTCCTTCTCCGAAATGACGCAGGCCTTGCAATCCGGTGTGGTTGATGGTGCTGAAAACCCGCCGCTGAATTTTTATTCGCAGAAGGTGTACGAGGTACAGAAGCATCTCGCCGTGACAGAGCATGGCTATATGGGTTTTGCAGTGATCGTGAACAAACGATTCTGGGATGGCTTGGCGCCCGAGATTCGCTCCGGTCTGGAAGCGGCACTCGCCGAAGCCACGCGAATGAACAACACGCTCACCGAAAGCGAAAGCGCCGAAGCTATGCAGGCCATCGCCAAGACCGGTAAAACCACCATCTACAAACCAACGCCACAGGAAATGGCGCAGTGGCGTCAGGCGCTAATGCCTGTGCATAAAAAAATGGAAGAACGTATTGGCAAGGACTTGCTGGCCTCAGTCTATAAGGCACTCGGCAAAGCGCCGGATCAGCGATAGCCTTCAAAGCGGCGAAAGGCAAAGACAGCATACATAGCGACAACAAACAAAGAAACACCCAACACAAAAAATCACACCAATCACATTAATTGATTACAAGAGGAGATGACGTCATGGATCTGGGAATCAGCGGCAAAAATGCATTGGTATGCGGTGCTAGCAAGGGGCTGGGACGCGCTTGCGCAGAGGCGCTGGCGAAAGAGGGCGTAAACGTTACGCTGGTGGCACGTACTGCGGCAGCACTGGAAGCCACAGCCACTGAGATACGCCAGCTCGCAGGCCCTCAAGTGACAGTCACCGTGGTGGCCGCCGATATCACCACGCCCGAAGGTCGCAAGCAAGCACTCGCGGCTTGTCCGCAGCCGGACATTCTGGTCACCAATGCCGGTGGCCCGCCACCCGGAGACTTCCGTAACTGGGAGCGCGAGCAATGGATCGCCGCCGTTGATGCCAACATGCTCACGCCCATCGAACTCATACGCGCAACGGTCGATGGCATGATGGGGCGGGGTTTTGGTCGCATCATCAATATCACTTCCAGTGCAGTGAAAGCACCTATCGATATTCTGGGTCTGTCGAATGGTGCGCGTGCCGGCCTGACGGGTTTCATTGCGGGGCTCTCCCGCACCACGGTGCACAAGAACGTCACCATTAACAATTTGCTGCCGGGTCCTTTTGAGACTGACCGCTTGTGGGCGACTTTCGATGCCGCAGCCAAATCCACCGGCAAGGATCTTGATTCACTGGTTTCGGCCCGGCGTGATTCAAATCCTGCAAAGCGGTTTGGCACACCGGCTGAGTTCGGCGCTTTCTGTGCTTTCCTGTGCAGTGCGCACGCCAGCTACATGACCGGGCAGAACATTCTGCTGGACGGCGGCGCTTATCCCGGCACATTCTGAGCGAGGATTTTCTGAGCGGCCCGGCTGGCGCAGGTGACAGCGCTTTTCCGACTTCGGTCATGCAAGCGATCACGCGTTATGTGTTCCTTGTTTTGCTGGGGCTGCTCTCTGGGGCGGCCCTGGCGGATCCTGCTGACCACATTCTCGAGCGCGCCTATGTCGTCGACGAGAGTGGCAAGCTAACAGTTGACGAAATTCGCCAGATGCCCATACAGCGCTATGAGGGTGTACTGAGTCGCGGCTTCACCGAATCAGCTACCTGGATACGCATCACCGTCGCACCAGTGCAAGGGATTAGTACTGGCGAGCAGCTGGCAGTCAGGGTGCGTCCTGTCTATCTGGATGAGATCCGCCTGTTTGATCCCCTCGACACCAGCGATCGGGTACGCATCGCAGGTGATCACACCGAATGGCATGCCAGCGAATTCAAGTCATTGAACCACGGCTTTCTGATCCCCGCGTCAGATGAATCGCGCGATATCTGGTTGCGTCTCAAGACCACCAGCACCAGTCTGATTCATGTGCAGGTGCTGACAATGGACGAGGCGCAGCATGCCAACCGCATGCAGGAAATGGTCTACGGGCTGATGATGGGAACCCTGCTGCTGTTTTTCCTTTGGGCGGTGTTGCAATGGTCCTTGCAGCGGGAAGTGCTGATGGCGGCTTTTACAGTCAGCCAGCTCGTTGCGATTGCCTATGCGCTGGTGTATGTCGGCTATGCGCGCCTGATTGGGGGCGAGTACTTTAGTGCTATCGCGATCGACAGTTTTTCTTGTGTGGTGTACTGCACCTATGTGGTGGTCGGTATCGTTTTTCACTACTTCATGTTGCGCGAATTCAAGCCATGGATGCCCGGCCTCCGCTTGATGCTGGCGGCAGGCATCCTGGCCTTTTTGGCCGAGATGGCGCTGCTGGTCGTCGGGAGTACGCTGCAGGCCATGCGTTTGAACCTCACGCTGGTGGCGGTGACGCCCCTGCTGTTCGCGACGCTTAGTTTCACTTGTCGTGCATGGTCAGCGGCGGTAGAAGCTGACAAGCCGGTAATCCCGCGCTGGATGCTGGTCGGGTTTTATGCAATGCTAGCCGGTGCACTAGTCGTAGCGACCTCGCCGGCCCTGGGGCTCGCCGAGGGACCCGAGTTCAACCTGCATATGTTTCTGATCCACGGCCTCATGACCGGCGTGATCCTGATTGTGCTGCTGCAGTTGCGTGCCTACCGTATTGAAGAATCACGCAACCGCGCTTACCTGCGCGCCCGATCGGCTGCGCAACAAATCGAGATCGAAAAACAAAAGTCCCAGCTGCAAGGGCGTTTCATGGAAATGCTGGCGCATGAGGTCAAGACCTCGCTGTCGGTACTGCACATGGTGTTCGGAGTGTCCCGGCTCAACCCCGAAATGCTCGAACACGGCCGCCGCACAGTGAACAACATCAACCAGCTGATCGATCGCTGCCTGCAGGCCGAGAAGTTCGACGATGACGAAATTATTTCTCATTTTGAAAACTTTTCTGTCGAGGCACTGATCGAAGACCTGCTCTCCAAGCAACCCGACCGTGCCCGTGTCAGCGTCGAGCAGGTCGGATCGGTCACGGTGAACAGCGACTGGCAGATTTTCAAATCAGTGCTATCCAACCTGGTCGACAATGCATTAAAGTATTCGTTGCAGGAAAGCACTATCTTGCTCAAAGTAAAATCTGCGCGCCTAGGCGGGCTAGACGGGTGCGAGATCAGTGTCGAGAACGTGGTTCAGTCGGGGCCGGGTTCTACAGGTTTTCCGGACCGTGACGAATTATTCAGGAAGTACTATCGCGCCGATGGCGCCCGCAAGCATTCCGGCTCGGGTCTGGGCCTCTATCTGGTTGCCAATTTCATGCGACTGTTGAGGGGCGAAGTCAGGTACGAGCCGCTGGAGAAAAGTGTCAGGTTTACC
>JBIIEY010000021.1:0-13516 GCA_044237595.1 Burkholderiaceae bacterium
ATCCAACCTGGTCGACAATGCATTAAAGTATTCGTTGCAGGAAAGCACTATCTTGCTCAAAGTAAAATCTGCGCGCCTAGGCGGGCTAGACGGGTGCGAGATCAGTGTCGAGAACCTTGTTCAGTCGGGGCCGGGTTCTACAGGTTTTCCGGACCGTGACGAATTATTCAGGAAATACTATCGCGCCGATGGCGCCCGCAAGCATTCCGGCTCGGGCTTGGGTCTTTATCTAGTCGCTAACTTCATGCGACTGCTGAAGGGTGAAATCAGTTACGAGCCGTTGGAGAAAAGTGTCAGGTTTACCGTATGGTTACCAAGCTGAATATTACTGTCGTCGAGGATCATGATTCGCTGCGCGCCGTGACCATAGAGGCTCTGCGCCAGCAGGGTCACAAGGTGCAGGGCATTGCCTGCGCCGAGGCGATTGACGACGAGGCCGCGAGCGCGCCCTCGGACTTGTTCATCATTGATCTGAATCTGCCAGGTGAGGACGGCTTGTCGCTGTCCAAGCGCATACGACGTGGCAATCCGCGCGCCGGCATCATCATGGCCACCGGCCGTACCCGTGTGGGTGACCGCATTGCCGGCTATGAAAGCGGGGCAGACGTCTATTTGTCCAAGCCGGTCGAAATGGAAGAATTGCTGGCGGCAGTCTCCGCCGTCAGTCGCCGGGCCGATTTGTGGCAATCACGGCCGCAGGTAGAAGGCGAAGAGGGTTTCACCGTCGACTCCCGTTCGCTTACCTTGTCCGGACCGAAGGGTGCGACCATAATCTCGACCAGCGAACTGCGGATGCTGATCGCTTTCTCGACCAGCCATGCCCGACAGCTAGAGTACTGGCAGATCATGGAGCTGCTTGGGCATTCGCCCGACGATTTCCGCAAAGCTAGTCTAGAGGTAAAGATCGTGCGCCTGCGCAAAAAGCTGGTTCAGGTCGGCGCCGACCTCAACTGCCTGCGCTCGATACGGTTGGTGGGGTATCAGCTCTGCATAAACCTGAAAATTACTTAAAACGCCTGACGACATCGCACGGCCAGCGTCCCTGTCAATTGCACGGTATGCAATGTTCAGTGTGACGTTGTCGGTGCTAGGGGATGCTGCGTTCTGGACGCAATCTCAGTCGTCAATATGACGGCGAATATGTTGATTTTTTTGATAGAGACGCTTTGTCTGTAAACCCGCCAACAATCCGGAAAACCCTCATGCGCCACTACATCGCCATCCTTTTTATTTGCATTGTCCAGATCATCTCGGGATTCGCATGCGCCGCTGATTGCGATCCAGTGACCGAGGCCCAAGTCCAGGCCGCCGAAGATGCACGCTACGCCGCACAAACCAGTCTGGACTACACCGCGCTGGAACGTCTGCTTGCGGATGATCTGATGTACATCCACAGCTCGGCGGTGGTTGATAACAAACAGTCCTACATTTCTTCAATGCGCGATGGCAGCGTGAGATATCTCGCAATGAAACGATCAGATGTGCAAATACGTACGTTTGGCTGCCTTGCAGTGATGACGGGTGTTGGTCAATTCGACGTGCAGATCAAGGACAAACTGCTCAATGTCGAGCTTCGCTTTCATAGCCTGTGGATCAGTCGCGAGGGCAGGCTGCAGTTTGTTTCTTGGCAGTCGACGCGGCTGCCTCAGAAATAGATATTGATAGCTTATGCAGAGAAAGCGACTTTATTTTCTTCAAATAGCGATGCTTTCAGGGACGTCATTGCGCTGATACCTCAATCAGAATTTCATTGCGACGGCGCCAGGGTAGCGTGAACGGATCGTTATAGCGTGCCACCTGCGGCGCGCCCTTGAGTGTCAGGTGCCGCGCATTTGCCCATTGCTGCAGCTTTTCCGTGTTTTCTCGTATGGATGCTGCCGTAGTCCAGCCACTGAAACGTATGGCAACGATCTCATGTTCGCCGACCTTGCGCAGATTGATCTGCGCATTGTTGGGGCGCGGCAGGGTGTCCAGTTTTTCCTGACTCGGCATCACGAAGTGCAATTTCCATCCTGACTCGGCGGGTGATACCGTCACCGGCGCTGTCATGGAAATCTTGCGGCTTTTGCCGGCCTCAGCGGTGTTGTCACCAAAAATATAGCCAGCAATACGACGAAAGCCCGTCTGACTGGCAGAATCAAAATCACCGCTTAGTATCGTCTCTGCGACCACAAATCCTGAGTAGCGTCGGTGCTCGAAGGGGGCTTCTGACACCAGCACCTGGTAGGCAGGTTCTTCAATGGCCATCACATCTCCGGCAGTCAACAGGGTGAGTAGAAAAAACGAGCCAGCAACTATCGCTGAACAAGCTGCGAAATGAGGAAGATTGTTTGATCGATTGCGGCGCAGTGAGGTCATGGCGATCATCTGATAGATCATGGTGAGCATCTGTTTGTCAATTCAGATGGTTCTGTATCCACTGCCACAGCGCCGAAAAAATCTCATCCCGGTTGGTTTCATTGAAGTTTTCATGAAAATTCTGCGGAAAATAATGCAGCTCGCGTTGTGCTTCAGGAATGGTCTCTAGCATCTGGCGGCTGATCTTGGCATCAGCAAGTTTGTCATCACCGGCCACAACGGCAAATACCGGGTGCTGCCATCGATTCAAGTTGCCACCGAGTGCTGACTGCGCTTGGAGCAAGCAGCGGCCAAACCGCATGCTGGGCTTGGTGCCTCGACGATGCGCTTGTTCATCCTGATAGTGACGCTGGATGATCGCGGTGTCATGCGTTAGCCATTCGGTGAGTGAGGCCATCGGTACCTTCGCCGTGGGGAACAGCTTGGCCAGTACGCCGGACAGGTGTACCACCAGCGCCGGCACCGGTATCGCATTGGCGTAATAGGGTGAAGACAGTATGACGCCGCGAATGTCAAAGGCATTCAGCCGTCCCGTGATTTCCATATGGGTCGCAATCAGAGCGCCCATGGAATGCCCCATCAAAAACACCGGCAGGTTCGGGTACTCGCCACGTACCCAGGACAACATGCGCTCCACGTCATCCAGAAACACACCAAAATGTGGAATGTCGATGCGTGCTTTCTGTCCGTGACCGGTGAGATCAAAGCTGATGGTAGTGAATCCCTTCTCGCGGAAATACGCACCCACGGTCGCATAATCCCCCGAGTGCGACATGCCGCCGTGAATCGCGACGATCACTGCGCGGGGAAGGGGGGCTTCCCACAGTCGAACGTTGCGCTCGCCGTTGGCGAATGAAAGAGAGAGTATCCGGTCGTCCTGGTAGAGGTTTTGGGCCATTGTTTGATCAATCATCCTGCCTGCGACAGTGAGTAGGCTTTCAGGCGTGGGGTCATCACTCTTTTATAGAGCGGCGGCAGCATCGCCAGCACTGACATGCCTGCGTAACCCGTTGGCATTTGGGGTGAGCCCGGAGAGCGGTAGAGTGCATCGCAATCCAGTGAGGGTTCGGTGTGATGTGCAGCGTGGCGAGGCAGATTGAATAGCAGGGCATCGGCGACGAGATTGGCGCAGTCCCAGGTATGAGCGATACCCATGCGCTCGTGCTTGCCATTGACCTCGGCGCGCTGCAATCCCCAATGCTCTACATAGTCGATGCTGCCGACCAGCAGCAGCGCGAATGCCGCCTGTATCCCGCAAAACGCCAGCGTCTTGATACCGCCAATCGCGAACATCAGCGCATACAGCATGCAGGTAGCTAGCAGGAGTGCGAGCGCCTCATTCCATCGGCCCGGCTGTGCGCGAGAAAGACGCACGGCATCAGTGAATACACCGTAAAAATAGCGGGGCAGAAAAGTCCACAGCCCTTCATGCAGTCTCGCGGTGGCGGGATCGTTATACGTGGCCGCAGCGCGATGGTGGCCGCGATTGTGTTCGATTGCGTAGTGACCATAAGCGACCGAGAGCAGCAACAGCCGCGCCAGCACACGATCGGTTAGCGCACGTCGATGCCCCAGTTCGTGTGCCAGCACGATGCCAATGCCACCCAGGATATAACCGCAAGACAGTGCCAGCCAGACCAGATCCCACCAATCCAGGGTCGGTGCCAGGGTGGCCAGCCCGAGGCTGATGAGGATGACAAGCGCCAGAATCAGTCGGGGAAAACTCTGCCCCCAGAACGGGGTAGGCGCGGTGTCTCTGCCAGGACCAACCCACCATTCCGCGACCGGCAGCACAACGGCGGCAATCACGACCGTGAGCCCGAACCAGCCCGAGGCCCAGGCAAGGAGCGGCGAGATCGTGAATGCGAGAGGCAGAATCAGATGCATGCGGGCGAAGGGCTGGGTGGAATACCGGGGGATTCCATCAGGTTTTGTTAACCAGAGCGGGTCTCGCGTCGATCTTACACTGTTCGCGTGGATTGCTTGTGTTGAGGCGAGTGGATCATGCCGACGCTCGAAGAAATAGGCATTTGCGAAAAGTTTACTTATTTGACAACTCCGACGACCAAATCTGTTTGGTGCTACATTTTATAAATAGTTAAAACCTTCACCTTAGAGAAAATCATCTCAGTCGCATCCAAAAGCGGGACTGACAAAACAAGGTCGCGAGAGAAGCAATTCAAAATAGTGTTTCATATTAAAAATACCGGAATAATTTTGATGAAAACAATAACAATTTTTTTTCGATGCACGCTACTTTCTATTATTCTGAGCTTAGCCGGCTGCGCCGGTATGTCAAACGACAGCAAAAACCAGCTCCTGAAGCTTCGTGCGGAATCGAATTTCGAGGGCGCAGCGCAGCTTTACCTGAGCAAAGATCAAAAGCCGAAATATGACACGAATAACCTGCAGCAGACCCTGGAGGCTGCAAAGGCGTTTCATGATGCCGGACGATGGAAAGACAGTAATGACGCATTCGCGCGTGCGCACGACCTGATGCCATGGAAAGAAGATACCGTTGATACACCCAAAGAGGTCGCTGATCTAGTCGCGACGACAATGACAAGCAGCAGCTTCGGTCCCTATCAGGGAAAAATTTTCGAAGGCGGTATGATCGATTTTTACCGGGCGCTGAATCATTTGATGTTGAAAGATGAGAATGCCCGCGTCTCCTTCAACCGGCTTCAGGAACGGCAGAAGAACTCGGTACTTCAATTAGGTTCATTTGTGCGTGATTCGGCCAATGGCACAACGGCCATTTCGCAGGAAGCGCAAAAAACGGGTGCTGGCGTTGGTACGGATAAAATCCAGACTGAGTTGGCGCGTGGAACCAGCAAAGTCAGGCAGGGCGTTATGCTGTCTGAAATACGCAATGCTGCAGGCGATGTGATGTCGGCTTTGTTCCGTTCGACTTCCGCAGATCCACAAGATCATGATGAAGCTCGAATCCAGCCCATGTTGGCTGCCGCGGGCGAAAGCGCTGCATCGGCAGAGGGTAAGACTCTGATTACCCAGCTAAAGCAGTATCTTGCGACCAACAAGAGCAGTTTGAATAATGCAGTAATCGTCTTGTACGAGGATGGAAATGGTCCCGGTTTCGACGAATTCCGGCTGGATCTGCCGATGTATCTCGTGTCGGACAAGGTACTTTACAGTGGGATTGCGCTGCCGGAGTTCCGGGAAGGGCAGAGCGCCGGCGGATACCTTTTGGTCGGAGACGCAGGGGCTGCGACGGTAATGCTGACCGACATGAATCGTATTGCGGGACTGGAGTTTGAAAAGTCTTATGACGGCGTAGTAATGAAAGCGGTCGTCTCGACCTTGATCAAAACCGCTGCCCAGTACGCTGCCAACGAGGCGATCGACCGGGAAGTAGAAAAGAACAAACTCGATCCACTGGCGGGAGCATTACTGCAGATTGGTACGGCGGTAACGCAGGCGGCAACGACCCAGGCGGATACCCGAGCCTGGCGCAATTTGCCTAATACGATACAAATTGCGATTGTCGAGCGTCCAGCATCAGGTAACCTACCCTTGTTTACTGCGGCGCGTGAGCCGGTTGGGAGCGCGCTGGTACCAGAGGAAGGTAATTATCTGGTGCTCGTCAAGGCAGCCAGTCCTCAAGCCAAACCTGTTTTTTATGTAGCCAAGCTTTGATTATTTGAACGGATAACACATCATGGAAAAATTCATCAGAAGAGTCTGTCTGCTGGTCCTGCCACTTTTGCTTACTGCGTGTGCTTCGACTGTTGTATCGACCAACCCGCGAGCCAGCAAAGACAGTATCAATACCTTCGGTTTAACCACGGTTGATTTCGAATTTGCTGCAAAAAAATCGCTCGACGACTTCATGATGTCGCCATGGTTGGCCAAGAAAGAAGGGCGCTGGCTGGTACAAATCGGGAATGTGCGTAACGAAACAACACAGGAAGTCGATACCAAGCGCCTTACGCAGCGAATGATGAGCCACATGACACGTAACGGTAAATTTGCGTTTTCCGCAGTGGGCGGAAGCATGGCCGACAGTACCGTCAAAGATTACCGGCAGCTTGAGAATTCCGATCTGTATGATCAGGATAGTGGGGCGAAGGGAAAAGCGCTTAAGCCTGATCTTTCCATGATCGGCGAGATTGCCCAAACCACCAATATCAGCACCGATCGATCCAAACAACAGCTGGAGTATGAATTCCGTTTGCGTGTGACTGATCTTGCCTCGGGCGTAATCGTCTTTGATTCACTGGTCCCCATCGACAAACTGGGTTCTAACAAGAATTTTTCCTGGTAAGGCTGCACAGTAAAACTCTTTTGAAACCGACACCGTCATGCCAATGTCCATGCAATCTCTTATCTTTCGCTTTCTGATTTTGTGCTTTTTTGCCTGTGGCATGGCCAGCGCGCAGGTGCAGGACGCGGAGATGAGTGCCGAGGGGCGAGGGGCGACGCGCGCGCAGGCGATTCTGGATGCGCTGTCCAATGCGACCGCGCAGGCTTTTGGTTTTACGCTGCAGTCATCGACCAGGCAAAGCGTTGCGTCGGCTGAAGTGCTGGTCGATGAGGCGCAGTCATCGGCATTGCTCGAGCAGTTCAACAAGGCGATTGCCAAGCAGGTCAGCACGGACAAGGCGCGGCCTGTCACTGGTTATCAGGTCAACTCCGCTGACGAGACGTCCAAGGGCCGCTGGGTTGCCAATGTCACGATTCGCTACGCCACTTACGCCAAACCCGGTGCTGACTCGAATCGGCGTACCCTCATTATCGCGAGTACCTCGAAACAGTATCCGCAGGCGGCACTGGAAGCAGTTGAACAGGCGGTGGTGGCCTCGCGTCGCTTTGATGTCTTGACGCGTAGTCACAACGCGGTTTTCGAGCAGGAGAAGTTGTTCATCACAGGTGCGGATGCATCACGCACCGAGGTCGCCCGGCTTGCGGGTGCCAGTGGTGCAGACTACGTGCTGATCATCGATCTGCAAGATCTTGAGGTACAAAACAATATCCGCGAAGTCATCAAGATGTCGGATGAGGTTATTGTCTCCAGCAAACTGTCAGGCACCCTGCGTCTGCGTATCATGGAATTCACCAGTCGCAAGATCAAGTGGGTGGGTACTCAGGCGTTTGCCGAAACGCTGAAAGGCCGCACACAGATCACGAGTGACATTCTGGCGAAAAATTTATCGACGGCAGCACGCAAGCTGGTGTCAGGCATGGTCGAGACTATTTTCCCGATTCGCGTGGTTCGACGCGATGGCAACATGCTCGTCCTGAACCGGGGCGAAGGATCGATCAATCAGGGTGAGCAGCTCTCTGTGTTCGTGCTGGGCGAGGATTTGCGTGACCCGCAATCCGGCGAGTCGCTCGGACGCATGGAAACGCATGTGGCCACCGGGACGGTTATTGAGGTCAAGCCCAAGTATTCGGTTTTGCGACTGACCTCGTCTTTATCCGGTGCCGATAACACCGAGCTGCTGGTGAGATCACAACTGAGCAAAGAGACGCCGCCCGCATCCAATCGCCAGCGCGATGCGGCGGCCGAGGGCCGGGAACGGAATCGTTCGATGCTCACCGACTACTAACAATAACTTTCGAGTCGCATGCCATGAATGCCAAAATCATCAATAAGGTCGCGACGCTGTTTGCGATCGCACCCCTTCTTTTTTTGCAATCTTCGCTGGCGCAAGAGGTCGCCTCGGAGTCGCAGGTATCCGCCGCCGAGGCAGACAGCGCGCTTAATCGTCTCAGCTTCAATCAGTGGGTCAAGGATTTTGAGAAGCAGTTCGCGCCGGTAGGGCGTCCTGATCCTGCCACTGGCCGGACTTTTTACAAGTCCAAGGCGGTCGTGCGCGTGCCGACCAATCACCCCAGCTATGCCAAGGAACTGGTGCTGGCCTATGAAAAGGCGATGCTGGAGTTGCAGGTGACGTTCATTTTGCAGAATTACGGCACGATTACCACCAAGCGCATTTCCGAATTCATGTCCGACGATTCGGAGAATGCGCGACAGTTTGATGACAAGCAGTCGGGCACTGCATCACCGCTCAAAAGCAGCGGAACAAAAATGGAAATGGACAAGCTGCTGGCCGATATCGATACCCGAGTGGATCAGTATCTTGCGCAGCAGGGGGAGCCGCGAGATAAAATGTCGCGTATGTCCACTACCGAGAAAAAACAGCTTTTCCGAAATAACCTCATCCGCGAAACGGTGAAAAGCGCAGTGCAGAATATGCGGGGTCTGGTGCCTGTTCAGACGCGTTTGTTCACGCTCTCGACTTCTAATGGCGAGCGCACGCAGATTGGCATCATCGCCGTTCAATCAGAAAAAACTCGACAGTTTGCGGAGGACATCCGCATGCAAAGAACTTCAATGGTCAAGGGATCTGGCAAAGTCATCGACGACTATTTGCCCAAGACCGATGCCGAGCTGCTCAATGAACTCGGTTTTCGTTTCGTCTACGACGAGAATGGGCACCCGATGCTGATCTCGTATGGCCGTTGGGGTGTCGCCTCAGAGAATCCGAATCCTACGCGGCACCTGATGAATGTAGAAAATGCACAGCGAACGGCGCAGACTCTGGCCGAAGCATGGATCGCCGAATTTGCAGGTACGCGCTTGCAGGTACTTGATGCACGTACTCAAGGATCGGTGATGGAGGAAATCGCTACGCGCATCACGCACTACGAGAACTCGGCGAAAATTGGCACGGAAGACGCGGTTGAGGATATCGGTAATACGATCGACAAGAGCCTGCGTTCTGCCAAATCGGATGCCACCATCAGCCTCAAAGGCACCTCCGAGATTAAAGTCTGGGAAGAGAAAGATTCATCGGGTCAGGTTCATGTGGGTTCCATCATTACCTGGACGGCAGCCCAATTGACGAATGCGCAGAACATCGATCGAAACGGAACAGCAGCGGGTAGCAATAACGGTCCCGCCGTGAAAGATAACCGTGGATCGCGTGCCGTAAATTCCAAGGACGATTTTTGAGCAACCAAAGCCTGATCACTCTGATCTCCCGGGTCAGCCGCATGCGAGGCGGCCTGGGACTCACCTTGCTTGTTTTCTTGCTGTCGTCGGGTGCTGCATTCGCCCAGAGCACACTGCCGCCGTGTGCCGGTAAAAATACGTCAAGCTGGAATGGCTGCGTCGGTACACTGACAAGTGGCAAGACTATTTTGTATACCGGTGAGTTCGTCAACGGTAGAAAACAGGGCTATGGTGAAGAGACCATCCCGCAGACCAATGGTAATGATCGTTACGTTGGGCAGTTCCACGAGGGACGTCGGCATGGCAAAGGTACTTATTATTTTTCGAATGGTGGCAAGTTTGAGGGTGGGCTGGTACGCGACCAGTTCAATGGTGATGGCAGCTTCGAGAGTCCCAATGGTGATCGCTATGTGGGTCAGTTCAGGAATGGGCAGTTTGCCGGTGAAGGTGTTTTCACCTTCGCCAATGGCAATGTGGTGCAGGAGGGCGTTTTCGAGAACGGCGTATTCGTCCGTTCAGCCAAAATACAGCAGCGACCTACGCAGCCAGACACGACAGGCCAGTTCAATGAAGCGAGTCGGCTCAATCCGAGCGCACTCAAGGCACTTCCCGAGCGTGATGCGGTTGCCATCATTATCGGTATTCAGTCTTACAAGCATTTACCCCCTGCGCGGTTTGCAAATTCGGATGCGCTGCTTTTTTCCGAGTATGCGCAGCGTCTGCTAGGAGTCAGGTCGGACAAGATTCGCTTGTTAACCGATGGCGATGCGGGCGAAATTGATATTGCGCGTGCATTCAGGAGTTGGTTGATGCGCAATGTGAACAAGGGCAAGACTGACGTCTACATTTTTTACAGCGGTCACGGCTTGCCATCCGACGATGGCAAATCGCTGTATCTGCTGCCACACAACGCTGATCGAGATTTCATCGACAAAACCGCGATCAATCAAGCAGAACTGGTTAGCCTGACCGAAGCGACAGGCGCCAAGACCGTCACGATGTTTATTGACAGCTGCTACAGTGGTCAAACGCGCAATGGTGATGTCATATTGACAAATTCTCGACCAGTTGCCCTTAAATCCAAAAGTGCAGGTTATCCTCCCACCTTTACGGTACTCACCGCATCGGCGCCGGATCAGATTTCATGGTCGAGTGACGAATTGGGACACGGCATTTTCAGCTACTATCTAATGAAGGGAATGGAAGGCGCTGCAGATGGTAATCAGGACGGCAAACTCTCTGCTGGTGAATTGCATTCTTACTTGCTTGATAAGGTCAACCGACAGGCGGCCATTCTAAATAGAAAACAGCAGCCACAGCTGGTTGGTGATCCCGATCAGATTGTGATCAGCAGATAAACAAGGATCCGTGTTGCATGCGATGGGTGTTTTGTGATCTTGCGCCATGGATTTGGGAGCATCATCCCATCAGGAAGAATTATGAAACCAGTCACATTACTCATTTCCCTGATTCTCTTTCCGATACTTGCAGTCTTTTCTTCGCAAGTGTGGTCGCAAAATAAAAACCCGGACAAGCTACGGCCTTGCACCAAGGCAGATTATCCGCGCCGGCTCGGTGAAGAGCGCAATACCAATGGGCGCGCGTGCTGGGGGCGCTACGTGGTGACATCGGATCCGAAATATAAAAATGGTGTTTATGAGGGCGAATTCGCGAACGGGAAGTTTCATGGTTTCGGGATTTACCAGTTCAAGGCCGGCAAGGAAAATCGTGGTGATCGCTATGTCGGCAATTTTCGCGATGGTCAGATGACTTCCAACGGCACGTACTATTTCGCCAATGGCGAGAAGTACATCGGTAATTTTGAGGATGGTCAGCGTAGCGGTTATGGTACTCAGTACCTGAAAAACGGAGATCGATTTTCGGGTGAGTGGAAATATGATCAGTTTCACGGTTATGGAAAACTGACATTTCCGTTTGGTGAGGTCTACGAAGGCCATTTCGCTCACGGGATGCGCAACGGTGAGGGCGTCATGAGATTCTCAGATGGATCCCATTTCACCGGAAATTTCATCGCCGACCAGCGCTACGGCCAGGGGATCGAAGTGCGCGGAGATGGAACACAATTCGAGGGATCCTGGGTCGCGGACAAGCGAGAGGGTGTATTCATCATGACTGAAAAAAATGGTGACAGCATGGAACTACGGTTCAGCAGAGACCGACTGGATGAATAATGCGCTGACATGCGCAACCGGCATTCTGCGTCGACATAATTGTCGATACAAAATCCAATTCGAATAATGAAAAAAAAGGATCTCTCGCCCTGGCGCATCCGGCATGAATCTCCGGTCCGCTTGAGCGATTTCAACACGCAGCCTGAGGGCGTATTGGCGTACTCAGAGGATGAAGTCAGACATCAAACGAAGAAGTTATCGGTCAAGCTGAACAAGCTGCAGACCCAATTGCATGCAGCTAACAGTCATGCTGTTCTGCTGGTCTTGCAAGGAATGGATACCTCGGGCAAGGATGGCGTCATACGCCATGTATTTGCGAACCTAAGTCCATTAGGGGTTCGCGCTGTGCCGTTTTCTGCGCCTACCGAGGCGGAATTGAAACACGATTTTCTATGGCGTATCCATCACAAGGTGCCGGCTCGTGGCGAATTGGTTATCTTCAACCGCAGTCATTACGAAGATGTGCTGGTCACGCGTGTTCACAAGCTCATTGACAAAGCCACTTGCAGCAAGCGGTATGAGCATATCGCTCATTTTGAGTCGCTGATGCATAACAGCGGTACGACGGTCCTAAAGTGCTATCTGCACATCTCGAAAGGTGAGCAGAAAAAGCGACTGCAACAACGGATCGACGATCCCGCCAGGCATTGGAAGTTGCAGCCTTCGGATTTTGCCGACCGAAAGCTGTGGCCCAAATTTATCAGCGCTTACGAAGACACACTCTCCGCGACCAGCACCAAAAATGCTCCCTGGTATATCGTCCCGGCGGACTCCAAACCGCACCGCGATCTCTTCATTGCCACGCTGCTGGTACAGACACTGGAAGCGCTGGATCTCAAATTACCCAAGCCGAATTTCTCGTTGGACCATGTGAAGCTGAGCTGAGGCTGCAGTTGCAGTTACAGAGCGCATGCAGGTGGGCTTTTTATGAATGTGCTCAGTGCTCTTTAGCCCAGCCCGTTGCACGGGTGATGGCTTCTTGCCAGCGTGTTAGGCGAGTTTGGCGTTCATCATCTGACATGCGTGGGTCGAATTGTTTTTCGCATTGCCAGTGTTGTGCCAGTGAGCTTTCGTTTTCCCAAAGTCCGATCGCCAAACCCGCCAGGCTGGCAGCGCCGAGCGCGGTGGTCTCCGTGATCCGTGGTCGCAGTACGGACACACCGAGTATGTCCGACTGAAATTGCATCAGCAGGTCATTGCGCGATGCGCCGCCGTCCACGCGCAGCTCGCGTATTGGCATACCTGCATCGGCCTGCATGGCCTGCATCACATCAGCGTTCTGAAGCGCGATACCTTCCAGTGCTGCACGGGCAATATGTGCCGCGCTTGTACCGCGCGAGATGCCGACCAGGGTGCCGCGCGCATACGGATCCCAATGGGGCGCACCTAATCCCGAAAAGGCAGGTACAAACACCACGCCACCTGTATCGGGCACGCTTGCCGCCAGCGGCTCAATGTCTGCCGCAGTGCGTATCAGCCCCAAGCCATCGCGCAGCCATTGCACCGCGGCTCCTGCAGCAAAGACACTGCCTTCGAGCAGATGATCCGTAGTCAGATGCGATGCGTCGTGCATATCGCGCTGCAGTGTCCAGCCCACAGTGGTGAGCATCTGATTTTTAGAGATAACAGGCGCACCAGTATTCATCAGGATGAAGCAGCCGGTGCCGTAGGTCGCCTTGACCATGCCACGCTCAATGCAAGCCTGACCAAAGGTCGCTGCCTGTTGGTCGCCAGCGATACCGGCAATCGGTATGGCAGCACCAAACAGCGATACATCCGTGTAGGCAGCAACACCACTGCTTGGTACCACGGTGGGCAATATGGCGTGGGGAATATCGAAAAGATCAAGCAGCTCGTCATCCCAGCGCAGCGTATGCACATTAAAGAGCATGGTGCGTGAGGCATTACTGGGATCGGTCAGATGCGCACCGGAGAGTTTGAAAATCAGCCAGCTATCCACGGTGCCAAACGCGAGTTCGCCGCGCTC
>JBIIEY010000229.1:0-4022 GCA_044237595.1 Burkholderiaceae bacterium
GTACCTGATGCGCGCGCATAGTTTTCCAGAACGCATCAAGATCATCGATAGCACGCGCTCTGTGGCGGATGTGTCGGCGCAAGTTGAACAATGTGTCACTGCACTGTTCGATGGTCACTGAAATGACCGAGGCTATCTATCCCTGGCAGCATGAAGACTGGAATCGTCTGCAGCGCCTGCGGGATAGACTACCCCACGCCATTCTTTTCCATGGCGCTCAGGGTATAGGCAAGGTAGTGTTTGCAGAGCAGTTTGCGCAATCCGTTTTGTGCGAATCACCGATTAAAGGTGGTTTCGCCTGTGGCAGCTGCGCTTCCTGCGGCTGGTTTTTGCAATACGGTCATCCGGACTACCGGCGCGTGCGACCCGAGATCTTCGATATCGACAACATTGAGGATGAGAGCGAGTCGGAAGAGGGCGCGACTAAAAAAAGTTCGGGCAGCAAGACACCCTCCAAAGAGATACGTATAGAGCAAGTGCGCTCGCTTGCTGGTTTCATGAATGTATCAACCCACCGCAGCGGCTTGCGCGTGGTCTTGCTTTATCCGGCTGAGGCGCTCAATAGCGCCTCAGCCAATGCCTTGCTCAAAACACTGGAAGAACCGCCACCGGGCACGCTCTTTATTCTGGTCAGCCATAGGCCGGATCGGCTTCTCCCGACCATTCTATCCCGCTGCCGCAAATTTCCTTTGTCTCTGCCTTCGACTGAGGACGCACTTGCCTGGCTCAGTGACAATGAGGTGAGCGATGCAGCGCAATGGCTTGCATTGCACGGTGGTGCGCCACTGGCCGCGCTTATGGGAGCAGAGGACGAGTCCGCAAACGAACGGGAATTACTATTGGGATTGCTGGCCAAACCGGATGCAGCTCACGTACTGACCGTGGCGGAACGACTACAAAAAACCCCCATTCCTTCGCTCGTGGCATGGCAACAGCGATGGCTGTATGACTTGTTTGCTTTAAAGCTCAGCGGTCGGGTACGCTACTACCCGCAGCATCAGCCGCGCCTGAAAGTGATCGCAGATCGCTTGTCAGCTGATCGATTGCAGCAGGCACTGCGTGATGCGAACAACCGGCGTGCTGTCGCGGATCATTCGCTCTCGGCGCGGCTTTTCATTGAAGATATGCTGCTCGCCTACATCAGCTTGTTTCGCTGAAAGCCGGGCAGTCTTTCGAGGACTCACCATGCAAGACACGCAGCCATCGCATGATGCATCGCCGATACGTCCCTCCGTCATGTCGCTGACCATACGTGAACGCTCTGCGCTCTACGCAGCCTACATCCCATTTCTGCAAAATGGCGGTATTTTTGTACCTGGCAATCGCCCGTGCCAGCTGGGAGAAGAAGTTTTTCTGCTGCTGAGCCTGATGCAGGACGAAGCCCGCTACCCGATTGCGGGCAAGGTCGCTTGGATTACCCCTTCAGGTGCGGCAAATAATCATACGCAGGGTGTAGGACTGCAGTTTCCAGCCGATGATGCGGGCCGGCGCGTTCGTCAGCGTATCGAGGAGATTCTGGGTACCGCGCTGGGATCCTCACGACCGACGCATACCATGTAGCGGGCGTACAATAGCGCCGTTTCAGCAGCTTTCTTGTCATGTCGGCGCAGCGATGCAGCGCTCACTAAGGTCTTGCAAGACAAGCATTTACTGCAGGCGACCGGCGCACTATGTTTATTGATTCCCACTGCCATATCAACTTCCCTGAATTGTCCGAGCGACTGCCCGCGATTCTGGAGAAAATGAAAGAAAATCAGGTGACCCATGCGCTTTGCGTGTCGGTGACCCTGCCGGATTTTCCTCAAGTGCTTTCTCTGGCTGAGGCGCATCCGAATATCTACGCATCGGTGGGCGTGCATCCTGATTATGAAGACACACCTGAGCCCAGTGCAGAGCAACTGATTCAACTGGCTGAAAATCCGCGTATTGTGGCCATCGGTGAAACGGGCCTTGACTACTACCGTCTGAGCGGCGACCTGGAGTGGCAGCGGGAGCGTTTTCGCACGCACATTCGTGCGTCCAGAGCCAGTGGTAAGCCGCTGATTATCCATACCCGTTCTGCATCAGATGACACACTGCGTATCATGCGCGAAGAAAAAGCTGGCACGGCCGATGGTGGTGTGGCCGGTGTGATGCACTGCTTTACCGAATCTCAGGCTGTGGCTGCGGCGTCCATGGAGATGGGTTTTTATATTTCGTTCTCGGGCATCGTGACTTTCAAAAACGCCAAAGACTTACAGGCCGTCGCACGCGAAGTACCTCTCGAGCGCATGCTGATCGAGACCGATTCACCGTATCTGGCGCCCGTGCCCATGCGCGGCAAGACCAATGAGCCGGGCTTCGTGCGGCATGTTGCCGAATTTCTTGCCGATCTCAAGGGTGTGTCATTACAAACGTTGGCAGAAGTCACATCGCAAAATTTCCGGACGCTGTTTCGCGTGCAATAAATGGACGATTTACAGAGCCCATTTCGTCGCCGCTTGCTGTTGGCCGGATTGTTTCCTGGTCTGGAGCGTTGGCTTGAACCCATGCCGCCCAAACAGGATTCATATACCGCGTGGTTTCAAGCAGCGCGCATGGATGATGTAAAGCTGTGTAGCGACTTGCTGGCGCGCGGTTTCGACGCCAATACCATCGAGCCTGAACTCCTGGACACGGCATTGCTCATTGCAGTTCGGCAGGGTTCAGCGAAGGTGATAAAGCTGCTCTTGTCTACCCCGGGTGTAAATCTGAATGCGCGTTCTCGCAATGGCGATACATCTCTAATGTTGGCGGCTTATAAAAAAGATCTTCCCACCGCGCAGGCATTGATTGACAAGGGTGCCGACATCAACCATCCAGGCTGGACCGCGCTGCACTACGGGGCCGCAACCGGATCTCTTCCGATTGTGCGCCTATTACTGGATCATGATGCCTATATTGATGTGGAATCACCGAACAAGACCACGCCGCTAATGATGGCTGCGCGCGGCGGTTATCGCGATGTGGCCGAATATCTGCTCTCGCAGGGAGCCGACCTGCAAGCGAAAAATGAATTGGGTCTGACGGCGGTTGACTTTGCGCGTGCTCAGGGACGCTCAGCACTTGCCGATTTTCTCGATGCTCGTATGCGCGAGAGCAAAATACAGTCACCTTCTCGCGACTGAACGAACTACCACACCGCTGCTCAGTCTGATTTTCCATGAATAGTCTGCATGGAGGTCAGTATGAAACGCCGCATTGCTACTTCGATTACCCCGCTTTTTGTTCTGCTGATGGTCTTGGCTGGCTCCGCCCACGCGCAGGGCTCGCCGTCCGACGATGTACGCGAGAGTAATGATCCGGATCGTGCTGCGGAGGTTGAGCGCAAGGCAGAAGCGATATCCGGCCGGAGTCTGGAAGGATCGGGGGAAAGCGGTGGCGAAGCCTCGGAAGCGGCGGAGCCAGGCACCAAGCCTGCAGAATCCAGAACACCAGAGGAAGAGCGCAGCGAAGGTGAATCCGGCGGGTCGCTGGAAAGTAGTGAGCCGCCGGATCAGGCGCAGCCCTTGCCCGAAAGTTCAGGTGACAGCGGCAGTGAGGCGCCCTACGGTAGTAGAGGCAACGAGGGGAAAACAAACAAAATCAGTCCGGCCGACACAGGGGATACCTACCACTGAGCAGCAGGATGATGAACTGGCTGCATCTGGTAAAGTGCAGCCATGGCAAAACTCAGTCTTGACCGTATTCTGCAATCGCAGGGATTTGGCACTCGCAAGTGGTGCAGGCAATTAGTTGAAGAAGGCGAAGTGCGGATCGGTGGCGAGATTGTTCGCGATCCTCGTGCGTCATTCGATACCGACGATCTGCAATTTATCTTGTTTGATGAGATCTGGTCTTATCACGAACAAGTCTATGTTGCGCTCAACAAACCCGGCAACATAGAATGCTCACGCAAGCCCAGTCATCATCCGGGTGTCATGTCGATCTTACCCGAGCAATTCAGCTGGCGTGATGTGCAGTCGATAGGTCGTCTGGATCACGACACCACAGGGCTGCTGCTT
>JBIIEY010000230.1:0-4021 GCA_044237595.1 Burkholderiaceae bacterium
ATGAGTCCCCGGTAGAGCGCAGGCATGACGTTCTTCATGCCCGGGTTGGCTTTGACAAACATCACACCGATGATGGACGCAATGATCGACACACCACCAAGAATCAGCGGATAAATCACCGCAGCACCCTGAGCCGAAGTCACCATCAGTGCACCCAGCGCCATGGTGGCGATCAGCGTCACTGCATAGGTCTCGAACAAGTCTGCCGCCATACCAGCGCAGTCACCGACGTTGTCACCAACGTTATCGGCAATCACCGCGGGGTTACGCGGATCGTCTTCAGGAATACCGGCTTCGACCTTACCCACCAGATCTGCACCCACGTCAGCGCCCTTGGTGAATATGCCACCACCAAGACGCGCGAAAATCGAAATCAACGAAGAGCCGAATGCGAAACCCAGCAGAGGCTTGAGCGTTTTTGAATCCGGATGCTCGAGACCACCGATGAAGTAATAAAAAAGCGACACACCGAGCAAGCCCAGTCCTACCACTAGCATGCCGGTAATGGCGCCACCACGAAACGCGACATCAAGTGCAGGCCCGATACCCTGAGTGGCTGCCTGCGCCGTTCGGACATTCGCGCGCACCGAGATGTTCATCCCGATGAAGCCGCACGCACCCGAGAGCACGGCCCCAAGCACAAAGCCGACCGCAGTCTTGAGATCAAGGAAGCCGATTAATATCGTCAGCACGACGCCAACCATGGCAATCGTACGGTACTGACGAGCCAGATAGGCCGCCGCACCTGCCTGAATCGCAGCAGCGATTTCCTGCATTCGGGGATTGCCGGGGTCCTTGCCAAGGATCCAGCTTCGGGAAATGAGGCCGTAGATCACGGCGATAACGCCGCAAACCACAGCAAACCACAAGCCATTTGATGCCATATCTCTCCTCCAAAAGTTCACGACAATTTTTATAACTTCATCACTGCCCCGCCTGTCTCGACGAGTATCGCTTCTTGCTACAAGCTTCTTAGTCAGCCCGCGTCAAGCTCTGTTTTTTGAGCGACTGACCTCAGACGTCCCTGCTTACAACACACGATCGGCTTTTTCATCGATGAAAAAAGCGGACCTGATGTCCGCTTTGAATGATGCTGGGTTTACTCTGCCAATGCCGCAAAAGCGCGATCGCGAATTTCTTCGACAGGCCCAATGCCCGATATCTTGCGATAGAGCGGGGCACCCGGCTGGCCGGATTGCGCCCATTCATTGTAATAACCCACCAGCAGTTTGGTTTGTTCGTGATAGACCGCCAAACGCTTTTTCACGGTTTCCTCGCGATCATCGTCGCGCTGAATCAAGTCTTCACCCGTTGCATCATCCTTGCCTTCTACTTTCGGAGGATTGAATTTCACATGATAGGTGCGACCCGATGCCGGATGCACGCGACGGCCGCTCATGCGTTCAATAATGGCCTCATCAGGCACATCAATTTCCAGAACGCAGTCAATCGCCACACCTGCGTCCTTCATAGCATCCGCTTGTGGAATCGTGCGCGGAAAGCCATCAAACAGATACCCGTTTGCGCAATCACTTTGCTTGAGACGATCTTTGACCAAACCGATAATGATGTCATCTGATACCAGTCCACCCGCATCCATGACTTTTTTTGCAGCCAGTCCAAGCTCGGTGCCTTCCTTGACAGCCGCGCGCAGCATGTCGCCCGTCGAAATCTGCGGAATATTGAATTGTTCTTTGATGTAGCCTGCCTGCGTGCCTTTTCCGGCACCTGGCGCTCCCAGAAGGATGAGACGCATTTTATTTCCTTATGCTTTTTTATTACTTGAGCCGCATCGACCCGCGTCGCTGCAGCGCACAGCGAGATTGTCTCCTGACTAGCTTGCCCGAAACTTACCACAGAATGATGGCAGCCCGATAATCTGCAGGCGCCGTTGCGCCGCCTCAAGCGGCGAAATACGCCCTGACCCGCGCCAGATCTTCAGGTGTATCAACACCACCGGGAGGCGCTTCAGGCGTCACATGGACAGCGATGCGGTAGCCGTGCCAGAGCACACGCAATTGCTCGAGTGCCTCAATCTGCTCCAACGGCGCTGGCGCCAATGATGGATATCGTTGCAGAAAATCCTGGCGATACGCATACATGCCGATGTGACGCAAAGCCAGATATCCCGCAGGCATATGTTTCGAGTTTCCTGCAAATGCACCGCGGTGCCAGGGCAGAGGTGCGCGGGAAAACATCAGCGCCTGCCCTGCTGCATCCAGAACGACCTTCACCACATTCGGATTGAAGACCTCGGTCAAATCAGTAATCGGGTGCGCCAGGGTTGCCATTGGCACATCGTGCGTGATTTGAGCAGCACAGGCATTGATGAGCGCAGGATCCATCAAGGGCTCGTCGCCCTGAACGTTGATGACCACCGCATCATTCGGCAAACCGATCAATGCCGCGACCTCGGCAATGCGATCCGTGCCGGAGGGATGATCCTCACGGGTCATACGGGCATCAAAACCATGTTGCTGACAGGCGGCGATGATATCGGGATGATCGGTCGCCACAATCACTTGGGCAGCACCTGATTGCGCAGCACGCTCGGCAACGCGCACCACCATGGGTTTGCCAGCGATATCTGCGAGGGGTTTATCCGGCAAACGCGTCGACGCCATGCGAGCCGGGATAATGACGGTAAAAGCCATGCGAGGGTTTGCCCAGAAAGTACGCTAATCGATAAAAAGATTGCGATGAAGACTTACGCTGAAGACGTGCCCGCAGTGACGGCGGCATTCATGTCGCGTGCATCATCGGCCCACATAATGGGAATGCCATCACGAATCGGATAAGCAAGACGATCCGCATTGCAAATCAATTCCTTGGCTGCCTTGTCATGCTGCAGCGGCCCTTTGCAAAGCGGGCACACGAGTAGGTCGAGCAGTCGGTTATCCACGCAGTTTCTCCAAAATATGCTGAGCCAGTGGTTCGGCAATACTTGCCTCGACCGGTACGATCCAAAGTCGCTTGTCTTGCGCGATACCGGCTATGCGAATGCATTTTACTGCATCCTTCTCGGTGATCAGAATGATATCGGCTTGGATATCAACGAACGGATTGGCGGAAAAATCAAAATGATCCGGCAGCGCCAGCGCTGATTCCAGTACCACACCCTGGGACCGAAGCATCTCGAAAAAACGCGCCGGATGACCAATGCCCGCCACTGCCGCGACACGCTTGTTCTGCAACGACGACAAGGCAAAACTTTGCTGGCGGTCGATCATCTGTTCAGCGTAGGTGCCGATGATCTGCATGCGGTAGGTGTCGGCGCTTGCGATCGACGTACCGCCATTGATGATATAAAAATCACTGCGGCGTGATACTGGTTCGCGCAATGGCCCTGCGGGCAATAACCAGCCGTTGCCATGTCCTCGTGTATCGGACAATTGAATCTCTATCGTGCGATTCAGCGCATAGTGCTGCAAGCCGTCATCGGAAATGATCACATCGACCTTGGGGTAGGCAGCAAGAAGGTCGTGCGCTGCTTCTACTCTGTCACGACCTATAAATACCGGTACCTTACACTTGTCCGCGATCAGCAAAGGCTCGTCACCAGTCTGTGCCGCGGACATGCCGGCCTTCACTTCGATGATGGTACTCGCCTGCGCACCATAACCACGCGAAATCACGCCCGGTGAGTAACCCTGGGAGCGCAACACCGACACCAGCCAAATCACCAGCGGCGTCTTGCCAGTACCGCCAATAAAAATATTTCCGACCACAATCACCGGCACCGGCAAAGTCGACGACGTGAAAATACCCAGCCTGTAGAAAAGTCGACGGAAAAAAATAATCAGAAAAAAAATCGTCGCAAACGGCAATAGGAAGCAGGCGATGAACCCACGAACTTGCCAAGCCTTAATCAGCAGGCTTTCAAGTGCTCGCGTTTTTGCGGTGCTAGTAGCCATTAGCGTGACTTCGATTGCGCAGAAAATGTGACTTGCGAGAGCCCCGCAAGACGAGCCGCTTCCATCACGCTGATAACGGACTGGTGCATCGCTTGCGCGTCTGCGTG
>JBIIEY010000232.1:0-4010 GCA_044237595.1 Burkholderiaceae bacterium
CACCGTCGATGCGATTTGTTCTGATCACACGCCCGTCGATGATGATGAAAAACTTCTGCCCTTTGGTGAAGCATCACCCGGTGCAACCGGTCTGGAGTTGCTACTGTCGCTGTCGCTCAAATGGGCCGCGGAGACACTGCCATCCAAAGATCAGCTCACGGCGGCAGTGGCCAGAATCAGTGTGGATCCGGCACGCGTGGCAGGTCTGGATGCCGGCAAACTCTCGGTGGGCAGTACCGCAGATGTCTGCATATTCGATCCCGAGACGCGCTGGACTGTGAACGCGCATGCACTGACCAGTCAGGGTAAACACACACCCTTCATCGGTTACGAATTGCAGGGGCGGGTCAGTCATACTATCGTCTCTGGTCGTCTGGCTTTCAGCCGCGCAGCCTGAGCATGCCGGTATTGCCGCTGGCCAGACTGGCTTTGCATTTGGCCGTAGGTCTTTGCAAGGCAGCGCTGCTGTTTCCCTTGCTGGATGCGTCAGGGCGCGATCGCCGTGTACAGCGCTGGTCGCATCAGCTGGTTCGTATCTGTGGTCTCACGCTGCAGGTAGATGACTCGCTGCAGCAGCATCCGGCATCGCCTGCGCTCATCATCTGCAACCATGTTTCGTGGCTGGATATTTTCGTGATTAACACGATTCACCCCTGCCGCTTTGTCGCCAAATCCGATATCCGTGACTGGCCATTGATTGGTTGGCTATGCGATAAATCCGGTACCATTTTCATTGCGCGTGGCAGACAGCGTGATGTGCGGCGTATTTACGCCGGACTCGTGGAAAGCATTCACGCCGGCGAGCGGGTATCGTTTTTCCCCGAGGGGACTACGGCATCGCAGGGCACTGTCCTGCCTTTTCACGCCAATCTTTTCGAGGCCGCGATTGAGGCGCAAGTACCTGTGCAGCCCTATGCGATACGTTATGTGGATGCGCAGGGTGAACTGCATACAGCCGCCGACTTTGTGGGCCAGATGAGTTTTCTGGAAAGCGTGATCATCATCATGCAAAACCGCGGCATGAAAGCCGAGCTGATTCGTTTGCCCGCAATCGATACCGAGGGAGCACATCGGCGAGAAATTGCGAAGGTGGCGCGTGAGCAGATTGCCACCGCGCTGCAGTGCCCTTTGTGATGTGTGGAAGAGACCAACTCCAAGTCAACGTCGCTGGCCCCCTTGTAGCGGCCATCGCATGCAAGTGATGACGTTTCTACGAAGCCCGGCCGTAACACTGTCATCCCGGCGAAAGGGTGCAGCGGGGGTTTCAGACCGCATGCGGTCTGCCCGCGGAACGGTACTGGCTTGCAAGCCAGTGCGCGCCCTGCAAGGGGGGATCCAGCGACGTTCGAATTTTCAGCCGGGATCCTGATACTGCGGACAGTCCACCTGCACCAACCGTCTATCCTCCAGACACACAGCCGTGAGCTTGCCGCCCCAGACGCAGCCACTGTCGATGCCCAGCAGTTGGGGGCGCTGTATGAGCCCCAGCGTTGACCAGTGGCCGAATATGACGGTGACATCTGAGGTTTTGCGATTCGGTACATCAAACCAGGGCAGGTAGCCTGCAGGGGGATTGCCCGGCCCTTCCTTAGTATCGAATTCCATATCGCCATCGGGTGTACAAAAACGCAGACGTGTCAGACCATTGACGATGCAGCGCATGCGTTCTTCTCCCTGCAGCGCATCGTTCCAGCGCAAGGGTGTATTGCCATACATCGTGCGCAAGAAGTCTTGCCAGTGCGGACCGCGTAATTCTGCCGTGACTTCATCCGAGAGCGCCATCACCTGTGCTGCTGTCCATTGCGGCAGCACACCCGCATGAACGATCAGATGATCTTGCTCATGCAGGGCTAGTGGCTGCTGTCGCAGCCATATCAGCAATTCATCGCAATCGGGTGCACTCAGAATTTCCTGCATGGTGTCCATTCGTCCGCGCGCTCGCGCGCCGCAGGCAATCGCCAGCAAATGCAGATCATGATTACCGAGGACAGTGCGGGCGCGATCACCCAGCGCGCGAACCAATCGCAAGGTGCGTAGCGATTCCGGACCACGATTGACCAGGTCGCCGACAAAAATCAGTTGGGCGTTGGGTGACTGCTCGTCGATGCGATTGAGCAGCAACTCGAGGTCGGCAGCGCAGCCTTGCAGGTCACCGATGGCGTAGGTTTGCATAGGGTTCAGGTCAGTGATCGGTGACAGTTAGTGCGTTATTGAGGATTTGCCTCGGTGGTTCTTCGACGCTTCCTAGATCCCGGCGAAAGCCGGGATCCAGTGTCTTCCGTTGTGCACTAACTGTCTCAAGCTTTCATCGACCAATCTGCACACAAAAGCGTCTAGATTGTAAACGTACCCCAGACCCGGCCAGCCGCATGGCGCTTTTCTCGGGAAATCGAGGGTCAATAGCGTAAAATGCACTTGAAATTTCATCCGGTATTTTTATCGCATTTCAGAGGTGTTTTCATGATTCTGGTGACTGGCGGTGCCGGCTTCATTGGTTCGAACTTCGTGCTGGACTGGCTATCGTCCAGCGATGAGCCCGTGGTCAATCTGGACAAACTGACCTATGCCGGCAATCCTGCTAATTTCTCGTCGCTATCCGGCGATGCCCGGCATATCTTTGTGCAGGGCGATATCTGCGATCGCCCACTGATGGCCTCGCTGCTGGAACAGCACCGACCCCGTGCCATCGTCCATTTCGCTGCCGAGAGCCACGTTGATCGCTCGATTCATGGCCCGGGTGATTTCATCCGTACCAATGTCGATGGCACCTTCAGCCTGCTGGAAGCGACGCGCGCCTATCTGACTGAATTGTCAGACACGGACAAAACCGCATTTCGTTTTCTGCATGTATCTACGGATGAAGTGTTCGGCAGTTTGGGTCCGGAAGGTGTACCGTTTTCCGAGACCACGCCTTATGCACCGAACAGCCCTTACTCGGCATCCAAAGCCGCATCGGATCATCTCGTGCGAGCCTGGCATCACACCTATGGCCTGCCGGTCGTTACCGGCAACTGCTCGAATAACTACGGGCCGCTGCAATTTCCCGAGAAGCTGATTCCACTCATCATTGCCAATGCGCTTGCGGGCAAGCCCTTGCCGATCTATGGCGATGGTCAGCAGGTTCGCGATTGGTTATATGTTGGTGACCATTGCAGTGCCTTGCGGCGTGTGCTCGAGGCGGGACGTCCGGGTGAAACCTACAACATCGGTGGCTGGAATGAGAAAGCGAATATTGATGTTGTTCATACCTTGTGCGCGCTGCTGGACGAACTCGCACCGCGCGAACGCTCGTATAGCGAACTGATTACTTTCGTCACCGATCGGCCCGGCCATGACCGTCGCTATGCCATCGATGCGCGCAAAGCAGAGCAAGAGCTTGGCTGGCGGCCTGCAGAAACTTTTGAGACGGGTATGCGCAAAACCGTGCAGTGGTATCTCGATCATCAGGACTGGGTCAGGCAAATACAGTCAGGAGACTATATGCAGTGGATCGACCGCAATTACAGTCAACGCACCGGAGCAGCTACATGAGTGATCGACGCGGCATTATTCTCGCCGGCGGTTCTGGCACACGGCTCTATCCGGTGACGATGGCCGTCTCCAAGCAGTTGCTACCCGTGTATGACAAGCCCATGATTTACTACCCGCTCAGCACACTCATGCTGGCGGGTATACAAGAAATACTGCTGATCTCTACACCGCAGGACACGCCGCGTTTTGAGCAATTGCTGGGTGATGGCCATCAGTGGGGTATCCATATTCGCTATGCTGTGCAGCCATCGCCGGACGGATTGGCGCAGGCCTTCATCATTGGCCGCGAGTTTGTTGGTAACTCAAGCTCGGCGCTGATTCTTGGCGATAACCTGTATTACGGTCATGATCTTGATGCACGTCTGAACGCAGCGAATACACGTCAAGAAGGCGCGACCGTGTTTGCGTATCATGTGCTTGATCCCGAGCGTTATGGCGTGGTGGGTTTTGATGAGCATCGGCGTGCGATCAGCATTGAA
>JBIIEY010000231.1:0-4010 GCA_044237595.1 Burkholderiaceae bacterium
ATGACGAAATGAGAGCGAAATGTTTTGCCAGCTATTGCTGGTTTGTTCGTGCGGCAGTTCGATGTTCAGGCCGACGGAGGGCGAGCCACCCTCGAATGCACCCTTGTTTGCGGCTTCCATGATGCCAGGGCCGCCGCCGGTGATGATGGAGAATCCCTCATCTGAAAGGCGACGCGCGATATCCGTAGCCGTTGCGTAGTAGGGATTATCAGCGCTGATACGCGCAGAGCCAAAGACAGAGACCGCCGGTCGGACTTCCGATAGGCGCTCAGCGGCGTCGATAAACTCTGCCATAATCGTAAACATATGCCACGATTCGCTCGCTTTGAGCGACGTGGCGCGCTCAAGATTTGTCAGCTGCCGCAGCCGCGGTACATTTTTCCTGTCGCGTTCCATATGAATAAAACCCTGTTGCTGGTGGATGGTTCGAGTTATTTATATCGGGCTTTTCATGCGATGCCCGATTTGCGCAATGCAGAGGGTGCGCCCACAGGTGCCATCTACGGCATGATCAATATGCTGCGACGGCTGCGGCAAGATTACCAGGCAGCATACATCGCCTGCGTGTTCGATGCAAAAGGGAAAACCTTTCGCGACGACCTCTACCCCGAATACAAAGCCAATCGAGCCTCCATGCCTGAAGATCTGGTGCGCCAGATCGAACCTATCCACGAAGTGGTGCGTGCGATGGGCTGGCCTATCCTGATGGTCGAAGGCATCGAGGCCGATGACGTGATTGGCACACTCGCAGTGCAAGCGGCCGCCCAAGGCCTTGATACCGTGGTATCGACGGGTGATAAGGATCTTGCGCAATTGGTCAATGAACAGGTCACGCTGGTAAACACCATGAGCAATGAAAAGCTTGACCGCGACGGTGTGATCGCCAAATTCGGTGTGCCGCCCGAGCGCATCGTGGATTACCTTACGTTGGTCGGTGATACGGTGGACAACGTACCCGGCGTTGAAAAAGTCGGTCCCAAGACAGCAGTGAAATGGCTCACCCAATATGGCACACTGGACGGTGTGATAGCCCATGCCAAGGATATTGGTGGTGTGGTGGGTGAGAACCTTCGTCGCACGCTGGACTGGTTGCCGCAGGCGCAGCATCTGGTGACCGTCAAGTGCGATTGCGATTTGTCGGCGCACCTGAGCAGCATTGATCAGCAGTTGATTAATCGGCCTGAAGACAACGAAGCCTTGCGCGAATTTTTTACGCGCATGGGTTTTCGTACCTGGCTGCGTGAAATCAATGCGGAACGTCAGGCGCATGCCGCGGCTGCGCCTGTCACTGATAGTGACCCGCAAGGTGGATTATTCGCTGCAGATGCCTTGCCCGAAGCGCCTGCCGAAGTTCATTACGAGACTGTCTTTACCGATGCGCAGCTGAATCAGTGGCTGGAAAAAATTAATGCCGCTGCGTTGACAGCGGTCGATACCGAGACGACGTCTCTGGAACCGATGCACGCCAGCTTGGTCGGTATTTCGCTGTGTGTTGAACCGGGCAGCGCTGCCTACATTCCGCTCGCACACAACTATCCCGGAGTACCGGACCAGTTGGTGCGGGAACGGGTACTCGAAATACTCCGTCCGTGGCTGGAAAATCCCGCCAAGCCCAAGCTGGGCCAGCATTTGAAGTACGACAGTCATGTATTCGCCAACCATGGCGTTGCATTGCAGGGCATCGTGCATGACACGCTGCTGCAGTCGTATGTGCTGGAGTCGCATCGCAATCATGATATGGACAGCCTTGCGTTGCGCTGGCTCGATAAAAAAACCATCAGCTATCAGGAAGTGTGCGGCAAGGGTGCATCGCAAATCGGTTTTGATGAAGTCAGCATCGAGCGTGCGACCGAGTACGCGGCCGAAGATGCAGATATCACACTGCGCTTGCATCAGGCGATGTGGCCGCGCATCGAGTCTAACGAAAAACTGCGGTTCATCTACGAGCGTATCGAATTGCCGACGGCGCGTGTATTGCAGCGAGTCGAACGCAATGGCGTATTGATTGATGTCGATTTGCTGGCCGCTCAATCGGCGGAATTGGGTACGAGATTGTTGGCGCTTGAGCAGCAGGCGCATGCACTCGCCGGGCAGCCCTTCAATCTCAATTCGCCCAAACAATTAGGTGAGATCTTGTTCGATAAATTGGGTCTGCCGGTGGTGAAGAAAACGCCGGGTGGTACACCGTCGACTGATGAAGAGGTTTTGCAAAAGCTGGCCGAAGATTATCCGCTACCCAAGCTGCTACTGGATTACCGCAGCTTGTCCAAACTTAAATCGACCTACACCGACAAGCTGCCACGCATGGTCAATCCGCAGACCGGTCGCGTGCATACCAACTACGGTCAGGCGATCGCAGTCACCGGGCGTTTGTCATCCAATGAACCGAATCTGCAAAATATTCCAGTACGCACCGTGGAAGGCCGTCGCATTCGTGAAGCGTTTATCGCGGCGCTCGGACATCAGATTATTTCAGCCGATTACTCGCAAATCGAATTGCGCATCATGGCGCATCTGTCCGGTGATCCCGGCATGTTGCGCGCCTTTGCCTCCGGCGAGGACATTCACCGTGCCACGGCTGCAGAGATTTTTGGTGTGACGGTTGATCAAGTTGATAGTGAGCAGCGCCGTGCAGCGAAGGTGATCAATTTCGGTCTCATGTATGGCATGAGCGCCTTCGGTTTGGCCGGCAATCTCGGTGTGGAACGTTCAGCTGCGCAGATGTATATGGACAAATACTTCACCCGATTTGCAGGCGTGAAGCAGTTCATGGACGACATTCGTCAGCAGGCCAAGTCGCAGGGTTATATTGAAACCGTGTTTGGCCGGCGGCTCTGGCTGCCTGAAATCAATTCGCCCAATGGCCCGCGTCGCCAAGGCGCTGAACGAGCTGCGATCAATGCGCCCATGCAGGGCACGGCCGCTGATCTGATCAAGATGGCCATGATTGCGGTGCAGGACTGGCTCGATACTGACAAGCTGGGTTCGAAGATGGTGATGCAGGTACATGACGAGTTGGTGCTGGAAGTGCCCGATCAGGAAATCGTCCTAGTGAAGGAAAGACTGCCTCAGTTAATGGCCGGTGTGGCGCATTTGAAAGTGCCGCTGGTGGCTGATGTGGGTTGTGGTGCTAACTGGGAGGTGGCGCACTGAGTCGCTTGCTCCATCATCTGACGAATTACCCCGGCCCCGCGGGCTATGGTCTAATCGCGGGGCTTTTTAGACAAACCGGGATGTCAAAATTAACCCAACGCTAACCTCCATTTTGCTGGCCACCGTCCTCGCCGGTGTGATCAGCATTTCCGCTGCCGCTTTTCTATCCTACAGCCTGCTGTCGAAGATGGTGGAGCGCATGGTCAGTCTGTCGGTCGGCATCATGCTGTCGACCTCGCTGCTGCACGCCTTGCCCGAGGCCTTCGAGTCCGAGGCCAATATTCATGCGCTGTTTGCGACGCTGCTCGCTGGCTTGCTGGGATTTTTCCTGCTGGAGAAATTCGCGATTCTGCGCCACTCTCACCACTACGAGGGCGATGGCCATGATCATGAGCATGGGCATGATGCGCATGAGGCGGGCAAATCCGGCTGGATGATTCTGGTCGGTGACGGGCTGCACAACTTTACCGACGGCATACTGATTGCGGCGGCTTTTCTGGCAGATCCCAAATTGGGTGTCATCACAGCGCTGGCCATCATCGCGCATGAAATTCCACAGGAGATCGGTGATTTCATCGTGCTTCTCAATGCTGGCATCAGCAAAGTACGCGCCTATGTGTACAACCTCATCTGCAGCTTAATGGCGGTGGTCGGTGGACTGGTCGGTTACTTCATGCTAGGTGACGGCATGCACCTGATTCCCTATGTGCTGGTACTGGCCTCATCAGGATTTATCTATATTGCCGTTAGTGACTTAATGCCGCAGATGCAGCGACGTGCGACGCTACGGGAATCGATCCCGCAGTTTGTGCTGATTGCCCTGGGTGTGGGCATCGTACTCTTGCTGACGCATCAGT
>JBIIEY010000233.1:0-3989 GCA_044237595.1 Burkholderiaceae bacterium
GGCGGGTTCATTTAAAATAGCGGCAATTCGCGGAATTCAAGCCGCATCGTTCATTCTCACTGTGGTGGCTGTCACGGATACCCGTACACGGCCCAATTTTAACGGAACCACCATGCACCCCATGATCAATACCGCGGTGAAAGCCGCGCGTCGTGCCGCTTCGGTCATTACTCGCGCTTCTTTCGAGGTCGAACAACTACGGGTCACTTCCAAGAATCACAATGATTTCGTGACCGAAGTAGATCAGGCGGCTGAGCAGGCCATCATTGATGTGTTGCGACAGGCCTATCCCGACCATGCAATTCTCGCCGAGGAATCAGGCGCCTCTGCCAATCTTCATGATGAAACTGAGTACGTCTGGATCATTGATCCGCTCGATGGCACGACGAACTTCATTCATGGATTTCCCCAATATGCTGTCTCGATAGCGCTGCAGTATCGTGGGCAGATCACGCAGGCGGTAGTCTATGACCCAACGCGCAATGAGCTCTTCACTGCCAGCAAAGGTGCGGGTGCCTTCTTGAATGAAAAGCGCCTTAGGGTCGCAAAACGTGACAAGCTTGCCGATGCGTTGATCGGTACCGGCTTTCCCTACAGTGACCTCTCTGGGCTCGATGAGTATATGAAAATGTTCCATCTGATGACGCAAAAGTCGGCTGGACTGCGTCGTCCCGGTGCCGCGGCACTCGATCTCGCCTATGTCGCCGCGGGCAGACTTGACGGCTTCTTCGAAAAAAATCTCAAGCCTTGGGATATTGCAGCAGGCGCACTACTCATCACCGAAGCAGGCGGTATCGTTGCGAATTTTTCAGGTGAGTCTGACTACATCTACAAGGGAAATGTAATTGCCGGCTCGCCCAAAGTCTTCGGTCAGATGCTCAACGTGCTCTCGCCATTTGCCTAAAATCGTCATCGCCAACCTTCCTGAGACTCTCTATCAAAATACCGCTGCCGCCGTTGGCTGCAAGTTGCCAACAACCGCTACACTTGTTTTGATGCAGAGCCTTTGAAGAACGGGGAGCACTGACTCTGTCGGACCCTGTTATACTCCATGCCACTGCGGTCATTGTTCCAGTCTCCTGACCGCCCCTCCTGTAAATCTCCCCTTGACCTGTGACTGGCGCCCTGATGCGGCGGCGGGTCGACTTATTCTCAAAATCTATGTCATTTGCTGAACTCGGCCTCGCCGAACCTATCGTGCGTGCCGTCACGGAAAACGGTTACACCCAACCCACACCGATTCAATTACAAGCGATACCCGCCGTTTTAAAAGGTGGCGATCTTCTCGCTGGCGCCCAGACGGGCACCGGCAAAACTGCAGGATTCACTCTGCCCATGCTGCAACTGCTGTCCGGTAAGCCGCGTCCGGCAGCGCGCACGGTGCGCGCACTGGTACTCACGCCGACACGCGAACTCGCCGCGCAGATCGAAGAAAGCGTGCGTACGTATGGCAAATACCTGAGTCTCACGTCTTCGGTCATTTTTGGTGGCGTGAACATCAATCCGCAAATTCAAAAACTCGCACGCGGCCTGGATATTCTCGTGGCCACACCCGGTCGTCTGCTCGATCTCATGCAGCAAGGTGCGGTCGATCTGCGTGCGGTAGAAATTCTGGTGCTGGATGAAGCTGACCGCATGCTCGACATGGGTTTCATCCGCGATATTCGCAAAGTGCTGGCGGCCCTCCCCCCCAAACGTCAAAACCTGCTCTTCTCGGCGACCTTCTCCGATGAAATCAAAGCCTTGGCCGACGGCCTGTTGGATAACCCTGCGATGATCGAAGTCGCACGACGCAACTCCACCGTCGAAGTCATCTCGCAAAAAATTCACCCTGTCGATCGCGACAAGAAGCACCAGTTGCTTACGCATCTCATCAAAGAGCACAACTGGTTTCAAGTGCTTGTTTTCACACGCACCAAACACGGCGCCAACAAACTGGCCGAGCAACTGAGCAAAGCCGATATACCTTCGCTCGCGATTCACGGCAACAAGAGCCAGGCTGCACGTACCCGAGCACTGGCAGAATTTAAAAGCGCTGACTTGCAGGTACTGGTTGCCACCGACATTGCTGCGCGCGGCATCGATATTGATCAGCTGCCCTATGTCGTGAATTACGATTTGCCGAACGTACCTGAAGACTACGTTCATCGCATCGGTCGCACTGGCCGTGCAGGCTCCACTGGACAAGCTGTGTCATTGGTCTGCGTGGATGAGCGCGGACTCTTGCACGACATAGAACGGTTCATCAAACGTGAAATATCGGTAGAAGTGGTCGCCGGTTTCGAGCCAGATCCCAACGCTCGGCCACAACCGATACAACTACGCAGCCAGGAGCACCGGGGTCAGCCGCGACATCAGCAAGGTAAACGTCCTTCAGCGCCAGGCGTACGCACGGGTGGCAAACCGGGCAATGCCGGCTCACGCAACAGCTCGCAACGGACGCCCCAAGGAACGTCAACTACCCAGCGTACCCAAAAGGCCGGTACGACGACATCATCCACATCCGCTCCGATACCCAGACCGCAGCGCGCGCCTGGAATTCGTACTGCGGCCTTGCTGGGGCAGCCCGCTGCCAATTCGGCTGCCAACAAGCGTCGCAGCGGTCAGCGCTGATAGTCGCGAGCCTGCCTTAGCTTGACAGCGCGGGCTGTGCTACATTTTCGCGTCACGGACAAGCCGGGCCTCGTGCCCGGCTTGTCTTTAACCCCTTTTGAACTTCGTCTTCGTCCGAGCAACGCATGACCGCACCCGAGCGCTCCAGCCTGGACAATCACACGCCCATGATGCGCCAGTATCTGGGCATCAAAGCCGACCATCCGGATACCCTGCTGTTCTATCGGATGGGCGACTTCTACGAATTATTTTTTGAAGACGCCGAAAAAGCTGCGCGCCTGCTTGGCATTGCGTTGACTCAGCGTGGCGCGTCAAATGGCAATCCGATCAAAATGGCCGGCGTACCCTTTCATTCAGCAGACCAGTATCTGGCCAAACTGGTCAAGCTCGGTGAGTCCGTCGCCATCTGTGAACAAATCGGCGATCCGGCGACCAGCAAAGGCCCGGTGGAACGTCGTGTACAACGCATCGTTACACCCGGCACGCTCATCGAGTCCGAACTACTCCCGGAAAAATCAGACCGGCCACTGCTGGCCCTTCATATCGTCAGGCAACGCAAAGGCATCAAAGGAATCACGCTCGGTCTCGCATGGCTGTCACTGGCCAGTGGTCGCTTGCGCGTCACCGAAATCGTCGTTGATCCATCGCAATTAACGTCCTGCATTCGACAAGAACTGGAACGCATCTCCCCCGCAGAAATTCTCTGTGACAGCGCGTCAAGCGACTTGCTCGAAGCCATGCCCGGTGTTCGTCCGACCACCGTCGCTGACTGGCACTTCGATCCCACTGCTGGCGAAAAATCGTTGCTCGAGCAACTGGCCACAGCCACGCTTGCCGGGCATGGCGCTGAACACCTTGGCCCGGCACTGGGTGCGATCGGTGCTTTGCTGCACTATGCGCGCAGCACCCAGGGCAAACATCTGCAGCACGTGCGCAGCCTCATAGTAGAGCGAGAAAACGACACCATTACGATGGATGCTGCCACGCGACGCAATCTCGAAATTACCGAGCCACTGCGCTACGCAGAAGGTAACTCACCCACCCTGTTTTCTTTACTCGACCATTGCAAGACCGCCATGGGATCGCGCTTGTTGCGCAACTGGTTGCATCATCCCTGTCGACATCAATCGGTTGCGCAACAACGGCACGAGGCTATCGAAGCCCTGCTTGCCGCATCTCAGTCATCCCAGCTGGCTGACAGCTTGTCTGGCATGCCAGATATCGAGCGCATCGCCAGCCGTATCGCTTTGCTGAGCGCAAAGCCCCGCGATTTGTCTGCCTTGCGAACAGGACTGGCGCAATTACCCTTGCTGCAATCGATTTTGCAAACTGAGGGCCCCTTGCGGGCACCAGCGCTGTTGGTGCATACAAGTGAA
>JBIIEY010000235.1:0-3966 GCA_044237595.1 Burkholderiaceae bacterium
ATTGGCATTGGCATTCAGCTGTACCGCCTCGACGGTGCCAGGCCGCAGTTTCAGGGCGGCCATGGTGGTCATTGGCGACATGTTCAGCACCTGTCCCGGCATGATGCGGTTGGGATTGGCAATGCCGTTTTCGCGAGCGATGGTCTTGGCCATCTCGAGAATCTGACCACCGTTGAATTGACCGACTGCATTACCCAGGTAATTTCGGGTCAGACCCATCAAGGTATCGCCCCGCTGAACCGTCACGGTGCCGTTGCCGTCCTTGGTTTGCGCGAGAACCTGTCGGAAATCCCCCAGCTTGGCCTTGCGCTCGGCAGCACGGTTGGCATCGGTCGTGTTGGCGGCAAGCTGGGCTTTATTGGCTTGAATCTGCATATTGACTGGCCTTTTTGGGGGCTGGAACTCTTTTTGCTTTGAAGCCCATACCTGTCGGGAGTTCAACAGTGATGAGCCCTGATAAAAGAGAATTAGCAAGGCCTGTTCCAGTCGAGGAGACTCTGAATTAAGCAACGAAGATTTTTTTGACCCATTAAACGATGCCAACTTTCATGAAAACTACTGCCGTACTACCCCACCCCCGCCGACTGCCGGCGAGGCTGCTGGTCGTCTGCCTGCTGGCAACGCCGGGTGCGCAAGCCGCCAGCCCGCAGGAAATGCTGGTGGGCGAGACGGCAAAATGGGTCGCATCACAAAATGAGGTACCGGTAGATCAGGTCATCGTCGCACCACTGGATACGCGGGTTGCCGTGCAGCCTTGCGCTTCGCAGTACATTTTTGATTATCCTTTTGTTAACCACGAGAGTGTCAGAGCGCGGTGCCTCAAGCCCGCCTGGCAGCTCTATATCAAGGTGGGATTCACGCAAGTCAATCAACCGGCCCCGGCAAATACAAAACCATCCACCTCACCTGCTCAGCCGAACAATACGGCACCGGCACGCACATCGGCAGTGCAGGCTGCGCCGGAATCCCGGATGGTGCTGGTGGCAGCGAGTAATTTGACACCCGGCCAGCTATTGCAGCCTGAAATGTTCAAGCTTGAGAAGATGGATGCCGATAAAATCAATAGGGCACACCTGCTTGAAGCCACAGGCCTCGAAGGTCAGGAGCTCGTCAGAGCCCTGCGCGCAGGCGAGCCTGTCAGAAACGTGGACTTGCGGCCAGCAGTTCTGGTCAAACGGGGCGAGCTGGTACAGCTGACGGTGGGAAAAGCGGGTGAATTTCAGATTTCAGTGCGCCTTGAAGCGATGCAGGATGGCAGGCTGGGCGAGCAAATCAAATTGCGAAATGCCGAATCCGGGCGAATTTTAGGCGGTGTTGTGACAGGAAAAGGCTCCGTTAGAGGAAGTTAGAGGTAATTAGAGTAATATGGGTTACTAAGTTTCTGCGAGTATGCGGCCAGTCACGATTTTTTTGTGATGCGGGCTAAAGTTTTTTAAAGCTGATCCGATACTCGTTGTGACAGGAATAAAAGGCCGATGGCCGAAAGTGAGAGAAAATCATGAGCAATCCGATATCCAGTATCTTCAGTGGCAGCGCTGCGCTGGACAAAGTCGCCCTTGAGAAAACCAAGCGTCGAGCGCTGGAGCGCCCCGATGATGGTCAGCCTGAGGCAACCA
This sequence comes from Burkholderiaceae bacterium, assembly GCA_044237595.1. Classification (GTDB taxonomy): domain Bacteria; phylum Pseudomonadota; class Gammaproteobacteria; order Burkholderiales; family Burkholderiaceae_D; genus Pernthalerella. Next base: position 1,617 of record JBIIEY010000235.1, read on the forward strand.
AGGCGGCCAAGCCACCCGTGCCCAATCAGGACACGCTGGAGCTTTCCGAAGTCGCCAAGCGCGCAACGGCCGAGCCCAGCTTTGACCGCGAAAAAGTCGAGGCAATCAAGCAGGCGCTGCGCGATGGCAATTACCCGATGAACGCACGCCGTATTGCGGAGAGCTTCGTCGCGATAGAAAAACTGATCGGCTGATCGACCGATTCCCGATGCTGGAAGCCATGACCGCCGCACCCTCCTCCGCACCCAGCCCCGAGCTGGTCGCGGCGCTTGAGCACGGCCTCGTACTGCACAAGCTGTTGGAGCAGGAGTTCGATGCGCTTCGAGAGCAAAACCTCGATATCTTCGATGCACTGCAGCCAGAAAAAACCCAAATATTTGATTCACTTATTCGCCTGACCGGCGTGGGCACGGCATCGAATCGCCTGGATGATCCGGAATGGGATACCTTCAAGAACCTGATCACCGATTGCCGCGACATGCATCGCCGCAATGAAATCCTGATCAGCCGCAAGCTCGACGCCATCCGTGGCACGCTCCAAACACTGAATGGCGGTGAAACCACCGCCTCCGTCGAAGTCTACGACCGCCTCGGCCGCATGGCGCGCTCGCGCGGTGGTCGCGGTTACGAGGAAGTTTGAGTTAGATTTTCTCGTCCCCTGGCTTCATTCCTTGCAGCCAGTAAGCCCATGACAGCACAACCGCCACTGCGACATACAGTTCGCGCGGTATTTCCTGCTCCAGATCGAGACGAGACAGAGCGGCCACCAGTTCACGATCCTGAGCGATGTAAACCCCCTGCTTTTTTGCTTCGGCGATGATGGCGTCGGCCAGCTCATCGCGGCCTTTCGCAGTCAGCACTGGCGCTTCGCGTTTGCCGTAGGCGAGCGCAACGGCTTCGCGGGTGCGCTTCATGCGGAGACGTCCAGCATGGCACCCGCCGGTGGTGACCAGCCCTCGGGCAGACTGGGGCGGGCGGCATGAAAAATGCGAAAGGAATCCATCGTCAGACCCGCCTTCTGCAAGCGCTGACCCAACGCATCGCTGTATTTGCGAGCGAGCCTGACTGAGCTGCCTTTGAGCGCCCACATCATCAGATCCACATGGGATGAGCGTGTGATCGAGGTCTTGAGCCAGATCTCGCCCAGCACCTCATTCTGGGTGTGAATGTCGACTGAGAACGGCGGTGCTTCCCTGCCCGGCTGGCGGGCTGGACGGAAAAAACGGATGTGGACGGGATTGGCATCGACGAAGGGTAGCACCATGCCGAAGGAGAGCTCGCCGCGCGATTGCGCAGCCAGCGATTCGACTTGTGCGGATTCGATGTCATCCATCGCTTTTTTAAGGCCGGCAACGACCGAGGTGTCTTTGTCGCCCAGGGCACGAATCATGCGCCGCAGCCAGGCCTTGGTGTCGGTGGCGGGCGGCGCTTGGCCACGCGAGAGCAGCGCCTCCATCCAGAAACCCGAACCAAGAACAGCGGCCTGCAGGCTGGCGGAGGAAAGTCCGCGCATTGACAGCTGCATGCGCTGAAACAGAGCCGCAAGCTCGGGGTTGGCGGTGGTCTGCAGCAGTGCTGCTGACTGACGCGGCGCAAACAAATCTAGCAAGGTCGGTGACATCGGCGGGCGTAGCGACAAGGCTGCCAGCCGCGAGGCATTGATCTGGGCCGCGGGCGATTCGGAAGCCGACGTGGATGCGGGTGCCGCCGCGGTTGCCGCTGGCTGGGCGGCGGGATCGAAGATTTTCAGCAGCCAGCCGTTTGCCCCCTGATAGGCGCGTAAATAAACGCTGTCGCCGGGACGAAATCTGAGGGCAGGCGGCAAGTCGAACAGCTTGCCATTGAGGAGGAGTTTGAGCGCTTCGCCACGCAGCTCGACGCTGGCCTGAACGACTTGCCCATCGCGCAGACCAAGTTGCTGGGCGATGGGCGTTTCGAGCTGGAGAGGACGACCCTCGAGATAGATCGGGTTGAGTCGCCCCGGCAGGGCTGCCTGCTCAGGGCCGGACAACATGGGGACCGCTCCGCGTCAGGGGTAGCGCACCCATTTCTTCTTTTCTTCCGGCGGGACTTCCGGCGCAGGATTGGCGCTGGCGGCGACATTCACCGGCAGACGAGGAATCGCAATGGGTGGATTGAGATCGTTGGCCGTGGCCGCAATGGTCGGCGCGACCACAGGTGCGTTCGAATGCAAACTGATTTTGCTGTCGTTGATCTCGGCGCTATTGCCACCCTCGGACATCACCACGGCACGTATCGTGGACACATCAGGTACCTGCAGCACCTGACCAGGGCTGAGCTTGACCTTGGCCGATGTGAGCAGCGAAGGATTTGCGCGCACAAACGCCTG
>JBIIEY010000236.1:0-3947 GCA_044237595.1 Burkholderiaceae bacterium
TACCCGTTACAGTAACGGAGCATGGGAAGATCAAGGGAAGACTACAATACGGGCATGACACATCTTCCGCCTGCTTCTTTTTCCGAACTCTCTCCCGATACCGTGCTTGATGCACTGCAGTCACTTAATTTGTATGGTGATGGGCGTCTGCTTGCGCTGAACAGCTATGAAAATCGTGTCTATCAGGTCGGCATGGAAGGTGCCGCACCGGTCATTGCAAAATTCTACCGACCTGGTCGCTGGACAGATGATGCGATTCGCGAAGAGCATCAATTCGTCGATGTACTGTATGCGCAGGAAATTCCGGTCGTGCCGGCAACGCGCATTGCAGACGATACTTTGCATATTCATGAAGGCTATCGCTTTGCCGTATTCCCAAGGCAAGGTGGTCGCGCGCCCGAGTTGGATCGCGACGACACGCTGGAGCAGATGGGTCGTTTGATGGGCCGCATTCACGCAGTGGGCGCCGATAGCGCCTATCAGCACCGACCCGTACTTGATGTCGTGTCCTTTGGCGATGAGCCCCGTGCCTGGCTTCTGGACCATGATTTCATTCCACCCGATTTGCTCGATAGCTGGCAGAGCGTCACCGCACAGGCACTCGAGAGTGTGCGGCATTGCTATGAGCGCGCCGGAGACCTGCGCTACTTGCGCTTGCATGGCGATTGCCACGTCGGGAATGTGCTGTGGACAGATGATGGACCTCACTTTGTCGATTTTGATGACAGTCGCAGCGGACCTGGCATTCAAGACTTGTGGATGCTGCTCTCGGGCGAGCGTCAGGAGCGCAGCGCGCAGCTGGCAACGCTACTGGCTGGCTATGAAGATTTTTTCGAGTTCAATCCGCGCGAGCTGCATTTGATTGAGGCACTGAGGACGCTTCGCTTGCTGCATTATTCGGCCTGGTTGGCCAGGCGCTGGGATGATCCCGCTTTCCCTGCTGCTTTCCCTTGGTTTAATACCGTGCGTTACTGGCAGGACCGTATTCTCGAATTGCGCGAGCAGGTTGCGCTGATGGATGAGCCACCATTGTGGCCGCTTTGATCAGAGTCAATTTTTCCTTTCTCGATTTTGATAGTCTCAGACAACTAGCTGATCTGAAAGGACGTAACATGTTCCGCAAGTTGCTCATTCCTACTGACGGCTCGTCGCTGTCTGAAAAATCTGCGAAAGCCGCACTTGAGTTTGCGTCTGCCACGCGGGCATCGGTGGTCGGTCTTTCGGTAGCTCAGCTTTATCCCTTCATGCTCATGCCCGAAGCCGGCGCCATGGTCGATCTGACTTCCTACGAAGAGATTCAGGACAAGACAGCACAGCAGGCGATGCAAAAGCTGAAGGCCATGGCCACTGATGCAGGTGTTCCCTGTGAAGTGTTGTCTACCCGTGGTGTGCATCCTTACGAAGAAATCATCAAGACTGCCGAGAGTCACGGCTGCGATTTGATCTGGATGGCTTCGCATGGACGCAAAGGCCTGGATAAATTATTGTTGGGCAGCGAGACGCAGCGAGTGCTGTCGCATGCACGCATACCGGTACTGGTCTATCGCGATCCGGATGCCAAATAACGGCGCAAAAATCAGTGTGCCATGAGCACGGGCAGCGTCATTGATTCCAGTACAGTGCGCGTGTACCACCGAGCAGAATTTCCCGAAAGCGCGTGTGGCCATAGCCACCCATCACCAGCAGATCAGATTCTTGATCAGCACATAGCGACAGCAAGGCATTGCCGATATCAATATCGGTGCGGCGACTGATGACATTCACTGACACACCCTGTCGCGTCAGATAAAGCGCGAGATCACTGCCGGGTAACTCACCATGCGCTTCGTCTTGTGCTGATGCATTGAAGACCACCACATCGACCACAGAAGCCATTCGCAACAATGGCAATGCGCCAGTGACTGCGCGGCTTGCGGTCATGCTGGCATCCCAAGCGATCAGTGCGCGAGAGAAGGGTTTGATGTTGTTGTGGGTGAAAGGCACGATCAGTACCGGATGTGCGCTCTGCATCAGCACCGAAGCCGGGAAATCCGACGTCAGTCCCGGCACCGGATCATCCGGATCAAATTGTCCGATCACAGCCAGATCGGCATAGCGAGTTTGAAGGCTCATGCCGGCTGAAGGGTCGTCGTCGACAAGTCGTGATTCCACCGATTTCACTCCCATTCGATGCGACCTGTCTTCAAAATTTTGAAGTGCCTGCCGCGCGTGGTCACGCAATGCTTCCACGTGATGCAACAGGACCGGATCAGGCGGACGTATGGGATTGTCTTGAAATACGATGCGGGAAATTCCCGTCATCGCAGCACCGACCAGGTGGGCATCGTGGGTAATTGCGAGTTGTGCAGCCAGTTCAATGCGCGTGGCGGCATGTTTAGACATATCGACATGAACCAGCAGAGTTTTGAAATTCATCGTGGCTCACCTTTTAAGGTACTTCGGCAAATTAAAGACACTGGATCCCCCCGTGCAGGGCGCGCCATGGCGAGTACGCCATGACTGTTTCGCGGGCATGACGTTTTAAGAGTTGATGGCCTCAAATTCGTAATCCCAGCGCGGGCTGGTATCCAGTGTCTTTCATTATGTATCCGATGACTTATGGAATAACGGACATAAATACATTTTCCAAGCTGAAAATCCGACAGCATAACCAATCCGAAAGCCCAAGCTTTGCATGATCACCACCGATCAGACCTTTGCGTTTTACCGGGATCGAATTACTTGTTTCAACTCTAAGAGTTATCACCAACAGCGTCCAGTACCAGATAGCGTGATCGCCGCTGCGACTTCGAAAATTTTGATTCAAGTCAATTAATTAGCCCCTCGGATTTCATCAATATCACTATCATCACGCCATGAGCCTGCGCAACCTGCAATATCTTTTTTCCCCCAAATCAGTGGTGTTGATCGGCGCCAGTGATCGGCCGCACAGTGTGGGTGCCACTGTCTGGAACAATCTGTCGAGAGGGTATGCAGTAAAAGGTGATGCCACGCTGATGGCGGTCAATCCTCGTCTCGCACGCCTTCAGGGCTGGCCGGTATATCCGGACATAGCAAGCCTGCCGCTGACACCTGAGCTGGCTGTCATCGCAACACCACCTGCCACCGTCCCAGGACTGATTGCACAGTTAGCCCAGCGCGGAACACGCGCTGCCGTGGTCCTGACAGCAGGCATGGGTGGCGATTATGGCGATGGTCGTACGCATAGGCAGGCGATGCTTGATGCAGCAAAGCCGGATGTGTTTCGTATTCTTGGACCGAATTGTGTTGGACTGCTGGTGCCCACTTTGCAACTCAACGCCAGTTTTGCACCAACGGATGCATTACCGGGCAAAGTAGCTTTCGTTTCCCAGTCGGGGGCTCTGGTGACCGCTGTCCTTGATTGGGCGAGAGCACGTGATATCGGTTTTTCACATTTCATTTCGCTCGGTGATGCAAGCGATGTTGATGTCGGCGATGTGCTTGATTTTCTAGCGAACGATCCGCATACGCAATCTATTCTGCTTTATGTGGAAGACATTCGAAATGCACGCAAATTCATGTCTGCCGGGCGTGCGGCAGGACGCAACAAGCCGGTCGTGATTCTAAAGGCGGGTCGTGTGCCGGAGGGCGCGCGTGCTGCAGCCTCGCACACCGGCGCGCTGGCGGGTCATGATGCCGTTTATGACGCTGCCATTCGTCGCGCCGGTCTGCTGCGCGTGCTGACCACCGAGGCCTTGTTTGACGCCGTTGAGACGCTCGCAAGAGCACGGCCCTTGGCCAGTGAATCGCTGATTATTCTGACCAACGGTGGTGGGCCTGGTGTGATGGCGACTGATGCACTTATGCTCTCGGGTGGAGAACTCGCCACACTGTCCGAAAAAACCATGGCTGCACTCGATAAGGTGTTGCCAGCCAATTGGTCGCGAGGCAATCCGATCGACATTATTGGCGATGCGCCGGTCACC
>JBIIEY010000237.1:0-3942 GCA_044237595.1 Burkholderiaceae bacterium
ACGGCCTACCAAATAAAACAGAAAAGCCTCACTCACAAGGTGGGGCTTTTCTGTTTGTGCCTTCACTTCGTTCTATTGCTGTACCGTTGCGGTAACGCATGAGCTTAATCACTTCCAGCCGCAGTTCATCAGCCGTCCTCCCCTGCAAAGGGCAGTGCAGCCGGCGGCCTAACCAACGGGAAAGATCCATGCAAATAAATGCTGACTTGGCACAACGTGTCGTCATTGATCAGGAAGCACTCAGCTGGATCCCCAGCCCGGTACCAGGCATAGAACGACGCATGCTCGACCGCGCGGGTGATGAGGTCGCCCGTGCTACCTCCATCGTTCGTTATCTGCCCGGTAGCCAATTTACAAAGCACCAACACGAGCTGGGCGAAGAGATTCTCGTTCTTGAAGGTCAGTTCAGCGATGAGCAGGGTGACTATCCGGCCGGCACCTACATCAAAAATCCACCAGGGTCTTCGCATTCACCGTTTACCAAAACGGGTTGTGTTCTGTTGGTGAAGTTACGCCATCTTCATCCCGACGATCAACAAGGCCACATCATCGACACCAAAACCGCCACCTGGTATCCGGGTCTGGTTCCGGGACTGTCCGTGTTGCCCTTGTCGGAATTTGGGACCACGCATACCGCCATGGTCCGCTGGGCGCCCAAGACGTATTTCAATCCGCACCGACATTACGGTGGCGAAGAAATTTTTGTTGTGGACGGCGTTTTCGAAGACGAGCACGGCAGATATCCGGCGGGTTCATGGATACGCAGCCCGCATCTGAGTGTTCATAAACCTTACAGCGTCGAGGGTTGTACGATTTTTGTGAAAACAGGTCACCTGCTCCCAAATACAGATCAGCCAAGCGAATAAAAAACGCCCCGCCACCTTTTCATTAGCGGCGAGGCGAAGTAATGCAAAAATCTGTGGTCAGTGCTTGACCTTCAGATGACGCGCACGGTTCATTCCATCAAAGCTTCACCATCACATGTCGCGCCACGGTGTAATCTTCCAGCGCATACATCGACATGTCTTTGCCGTAGCCAGAGGCTTTCAGTCCGCCATGCGGCATTTCATTCACCAGCATGAAGTGAGTGTTAATCCAGGTGCAGCCATACTGCAGCTGGCGCGCGATATTCATCGCCTTCGAGACATCGGATGTCCAGACACTAGATGCGAGTCCGTATTCGGAGTCATTGGCCCATTGCACCGCCTGTGCATCATCATCGAAGCGCGTTACGGAGACGACCGGACCGAATACTTCGCGCTGCACGATCTCATCCTCCTGCAAGGCACCCGCGATCACGGTGGGCTCATAAAAAAAGCCAGCGCCCGCACGAACCTTACCGCCGGTGGTCACCTGCATGTGCCCGGCCATTTGCGCGCGTTCGACAAAGCTGGCAACGCGGTTACGCTGACGATCAGAAATCAAAGGCCCGATCTCCACACCCTCTTCTTCCTGAGTACCTGCCTTGATGGTGGAGACCGCAAGGGTCAGATCAGCCACCAATTTTTCGTAAATCTTGGGTCCTGCATAAATACGGCAGGCCGCCGTGCAATCCTGCCCGGCATTGTAATAACCGAAGGTACGCACGCCCTCCACCACGGAGGCAATATCCGCATCATCAAGCACGATGACGGGGGCTTTGCCACCCAATTCCAGATGCGTGCGCTTCAAGGAGCCTGATGCAGCCTGCAGTATCTTGCGACCCGTCGCAACATCACCCGTAATCGATACCATGCGCACTTTAGGATGCTCGACCAGCGGCTGGCCGACGCTCATGCCCTTGCCGCAGATAACGTTGAGCACACCGGGAGGCAGAATACTGGCCGCGAGCTGCGCAAAATACAAAGCAGTCAGCGGCGTCTGCTCGCTGGGCTTGAGCACGACCGTATTGCCGGCAGCGATTGCTGGGGCGACCTTCCATGCAGCCATCAACATTGGGTAATTCCATGGAGCGATAGAACCCACGACGCCCACCGGATCGCGCCGTATCATGCTGGTATGGCCACTCAGATACTCGCCCGCCGCGGTGCCGCTCATGCAACGCGCGGCACCGGCAAAGTAACGGAAACAATCAACGATCGCAGGTATCTCGTCATTAAGCGCCCTATCGTAAGGCTTGCCGCAGTTGAGCGATTCCAGACGTGCAAAGGTTTCAGCATGATTCTCGATGGCGGATGCGAGTGATAGCAGCAGGCCGGATCGTTCACCCGGCGTGGTCTGCGACCAACTGGCAAACGCACGCTCAGCCGCCGCAACAGCGCGCGACACTTGCTCGGGCGATGCCTCAGGCACGTTACACAGCGCTGCGCCCGTCGCGGGGTTGATCACCACTTCGATCGCCCCCTCGCCTTGCTCGGCGTGATTGTCAATCAAGAGCGCAGTAGGAAAACTGATCGAGTTGTCAGCAGGATGTCCCATGGATTTATCTCCTTTTGTCAGCGTTATTTTCGGGCGTTGTCGTCGCCTGCCTGGGTGAGCCAGTAGGCGGCAATAATCGGTACAAATGTCAGACCAATGATGAAGACTGCAACAACATTGGTTACAGGCCGCTGTCGTGGCCGTATGAGCTCCTGCAACATCCAGATCGGCAAAGTAGTTTGCTGGCCTGCAGTAAAAGTGGTCACGATCACTTCATCAAAGCTCAATGCAAAGGCCAGCAACGCACCTGCAAGCAGCGCCGAGCCCAACTGAGGCAGGATCACATGATAAAAAGTCTGAAACGCATTGGCGCCAAGATCCATTGATGCTTCCAGCAGCGATGGACTCAGCCGTCTCAGCCTTGCCACCGCATTGTTGTAGACCACAACAACACAAAAGGTAGCGTGACCAATCACGATGGTCCAGAAACTGAACGGAATATCGGCAGCGTGATAAGCCGAACGCAAGGCAATGCCAGTGACAACACCAGGCAAGGCAATCGGCAAGATCAACAGCAGGGAAATCGCATCCCGACCAAAAAAACGAAAGCGTGCCAGCGCGCCGGCAGCAAAGGTACCCAAGATCAGCGCAATACCCGTCGACCACAAAGCAACCTGCACCGAGAGCCCCACTGCACTCCAGACATCCTCACGCGCAAGCGCGACAGCAAACCACTGCGTGGTCAGGCCCGGAGGCGGAAAAACATAACTTTTATCTTCACTACTGAACGCATACAAAATAATCAATGCAAGTGGCACATGTAAAAACAGCACGCCGCCAAGCGTAGCTACTTTCAAACCCATTGATGCGCGCGGTAGATGATAGGTCTCAGAGCGCATCGAAAGCCCCGCGTTTTTTGGCTAGCCAGAGGTAGACCGCAATGATCAGAATTGGCGCGATGGAAAATGCGGCTGCAAAAGGCAAATTACCCGCAAGACCCTGCTGCCGGTACACCACTTGTCCGATGTAGAGCGTGGAATTTCCTACCACCTGCGGAATGATGTAATCACCCAGCGTCAGCGAAAACGAAAAAATTGAACCCGCAGCGACTCCGGGCATCGCCAGCGGCAAAATCACTGTCCAGAAGGTACGACGAGGGGGCGCACCCAGATCAGCCGAGGCTTCCAGCACCGAAGCAGGAATTCGTTCTATCGATGCCTGTATGGGCAAAATCACGAACGGCAACCACATATATACAAACACCATGAAGGTACCGAGCGAAGAAAAACTCAGAGAGTTACCACCGATTACCGGTGTCGATAGTATCGCTTCGAGCATCCACTCCAAATGACACTGCGTGACGAGCCAGGCAATCGCACCCTCTTTGGCCAGCAGCAGCTTCCAGGCATAAAGCCGTACCAGATAACTCGACCAGAGCGGCAGCATCACAGCGACGTACAGGAGAGCCTTGGTGCTGCCGCGCGCATAGCGCGCCATAAAATAAGCTATCGGAAAACCAATCACGACGCTGGTAAGCGTCACCATGGTCGCCATGATGACACTGCGACGAATCACATCCAGATT
>JBIIEY010000022.1:0-13134 GCA_044237595.1 Burkholderiaceae bacterium
TGACTCGCACTGGCACGCATTGAAGGCGCGTAAAGCACTCAAAGTTGAGTGGGATGCTGGCAAGAATGCCAACCTGTCGACCGCAGAAATGTGGAAGACCACGATGGCGGCTGAGAAGTCCGTGGCTCCGATCAAGATTCGTCCAGACGTGGGTGACGCCAATGGCGCCATCGCTGGCGCGAAGAAGGTCGTCAAAGCCATGTACCAGACACCAATCGTCGGCCACCAGCCGCTCGAGCCAATGAACATGATTGCTGATGTCAAAGGCGACAAGTGCGAACTGACCGGTCCTACACAGTTCCAGCAGGGCGCGCAGGGTATGGTTGCCGGTATGCTGGGCGTGCCACCTGAGAACGTCACTGTTCGCACCACCTACCTCGGTGGTGGTTTCGGTCGTCGCGTCTGCGTTGACTACGCGGTTCAGGCTGCTGCGATTTCCAAGGCTGTTGGCCGTCCGGTCCGCATGCTGTGGACTCGTGAAGACGACATGAAGCACGATTTCTATCGTCCTCTCGGTATCCAGCGTATGGAAGCTGGCCTCGGTGCTGATGGCAAGCCTGTCGGCTTGAAGTTCCAGCTGTCATCGCAGTCGATCACTCAGGTTCTGTTTGGTCTGCCAAAGAACACGCTCGATCCATTCATGGTCGAGGCTGCAGTGGCGCCTTACGCGATTCCAAGCACATCGCACGATCTGATCATCCACGACACCGGCATCCGTGTCGGTTACCTGCGCGCTGTGTCGCACACCATGAACTGCTTCGCCAACGAATGCTTCATGGATGAGCTGGCTCACGCTGCAGGCAAGGATCCGATCGAGTATCGTCTTTCGTTGCTCGAAAACGAGCCACGTTTTGCGAATGTTCTGAAGATCGCTGCTGAAAAAGCAGGCTGGGGCAAGAAACTGGCCAAAGGCCGCTCACACGGCGTCGCTCTGATGGAAGGCTACGGCACCTACATGGCGCAAGTGGTTGAAGTCTCCGTGACCGGCGGTGATGTCAAGGTCCATAAAGTCACGGTCGCTTGCGACTGCGGCCACATGGTTAACCCTGGTATCGTCGAGCAGCAGCTCGAGTCCGGCATTATCTATGGTCTGTCGCACGCGCTGTACAGCGAAAACACCGTAGAAAAAGGCCGTATCGTCCAGAGCAACTTCAACGATTTCCGCGTACTCCGTCAAAACGAGTCGCCGGTCATCGAAATCACTTTGGTCAAGAGCAGCGAGAAGCCAGGTGGCACGGGTGAACCGTCCACATCGCTGATCGGCGCAGCTGTCGGTAACGCAATTTTTGCTGCTACCGGCAAGCGTGTTCGCAGCATGCCTCTGGTCAAAGGTCTGAAGTCGGCCTAATGTACTAGCGTTGTAGTGAATGCTCCCCGCCTGAAAGGGTGGGGAGCATTTTTTATTGAGATTTGAACTGATTTACCGAGAATTTTTTCCATGGATAGCATTGATCTCGAAGTCTTGAAAACCTGTGCGGATTGGATCGCGGCGGGCAAGCAATGTGAACTCGTGACCGTCATCAAGACCTGGGGTTCCAGCCCGCGTCCTGAAGGCGCGACACTGGCGATTTGTGACGATGGTCATGTCGTCGGGTCGGTGTCCGGTGGTTGCATTGAAGACGACCTGATCGATCGTGTCCGTAAGCATGGCATTACGCGCACACAGCCCGAGATCGTCACCTATGGCATCACGGCGGATGAGGCGCATCGTTTTGGTTTGCCTTGTGGCGGCACTATTCAGCTGGCGATAGAGCCGCTGAAAGCCGACAGTCAGATCAAGGACATGGTAGATCGACTCGCGCAGGGCGAACTGATCGCGCGACGTGTCGATCTGCAGAGCGGTGCGGTGACTCTGGGCCCCGCCAAAGCCGGCATGAGCCTGCAGGTGTCGGAGACTGCACTCACGACAATTCATGGACCGCGCTGGCGTTTGCTGATCATCGGCGCAGGCCAGTTGTCACGCTTTCTTGCGCAGATTGCGGTGGGTATGGATTACGCCGTCACGGTCTGCGATCCGCGCGAAGAGTATCGCGATGGCTGGTCGGTCGATGGTGTACAGGTCGTGCATGCGATGCCCGATGATTTGGTGATAGAGATGCGTCTGGACAGCCGTTGCGCTGTTGTCGCGCTCACGCATGATCCCAAGCTTGATGATCTCGCCCTGATGGAAGCATTGAAGTCGGGTGCATTTTATGTGGGTGCCATCGGATCGCGCTCAAACGACACCAAACGTCGCGAGCGGCTGCTGGATTTTGATCTGACGCCTGCGCAGCTGGAAAAACTGCACGGTCCTATCGGTATTTATATTGGCAGCAAGACCCCATCGGAGATTGCTATCTCCATTCTCGCTGAAATGACGGCGGTGAAAAATGGTGTGGCATTACCCGAGCTGATGAAGGTAGGTAACGCAAAAGAAGCGGCGCAGCTCGATGCCAGCCCGGATGCCTGTCTGCTCGATCCCGCGCAGCGCATCGTATGAGGGTCAATCAATGAATGTGGTATCGAGTGCCTTAAGGCAATAATGCAACCTGTCTCTGAACGTCCTGATACACCCTGTGTAGCCGTATGCTCGACCACTTTCGATGATATTTGTCGGGGATGCGGTCGCACGGTAGCTGAGGTCGCTGAGTGGGTATTCATGAGCGCGGATCAAAAAGAAGCGGTCTGGCAGCGCATCTTGGCTGAAGGTTATCCGCGCCGAAACACCTGATATTTTCAGGAATTCATCGAATATTCTTAGGCGTAAGCCCGGCATACGCCCTGAAGACTTTCAATTATTGAAATAAATCGGCTGGCCCCTAGCGTGGTCTTGTAACATACCTGTCATATTGCCCCGTTAGAGTCCGGGGGTGAATCCGAATCGTCCAATCACGTACACCGAGGCCCTGACGCCCATGAGTGCTCAACAGCCCCAGCCGGGTGAGTCGGCCGCGCCTGCCGTCTACGCCAAAGGCATGCCCAGCGCGACATCGTCTGCCAAATGGCAGGATTTTATCTTCCACAAAGTCACCTTCAGCTTTGCGTTGTTCGTGTTGCTGGTTCTGGTGGGCATTATGGTGTCACTCGTTATTGGTGCCTGGCCCGCATTTGAGAAATTTGGCCCCGGTTTTGTTTCTCGTATCGAATGGGATCCGGTCAATAGCGAATACGGTGCACTGATCGCAATTGCCGGCACCTTGATCACGTCTTTTCTTGCGCTCCTGCTGGCTTTTCCCGTCAGTTTCGGTATCGCCTTGTTTCTCACGGAGATTTGCCCTGTCTGGTTGAAGCGCCCGCTGGGTACCGCGGTTGAGCTGCTGGCCGGTGTGCCAAGCATTATTTACGGTATGTGGGGCTTGTTCGTTTTTGCTCCTTTCTTCGCAGATCATGTACAGCCCTTGCTGCAGGCAACGCTGGGTGAAATCCCCGTGATTGGTGAATTGTTTCAAGGGCCGATGATGGGCATTGGTATGTTGACTGCCGGGATCATTCTGGCAGTCATGATCATTCCTTTCATCGCATCGGTCATGCGCGATGTCTTCGAAACTTGCCCGGCAGTGCTGAAAGAGTCTGCCTATGCGCTGGGTTGCACACGCTGGGAAGTCGTCCGCAAAATCGTATTGCCTTACACACGGGTCGGTGTGGTGGGTGGAGTGATGCTGGGCTTGGGTCGTGCGCTCGGTGAAACCATGGCCATTACCTTTGTGATTGGTAACGCACATAAACTTTCTTGGTCTCTGTTTTCGGCGGGTAACAGCATTGCTTCAACGCTGGCCAATGAGTTTGCTGAAGCTGAGGCAGGATTGCATGTTTCATCGCTCTTTGCTCTGGGTCTGATCCTGTTTGTCATCACGTTCATCGTGCTCGCGGCTGCGAAATTTATGCTGCTGCAAATGGGCAAAGCGGAGGGCGGCAAATGAGTACGACAGGTATTCTGAAATCCGACAACCCTATTTATCGCGCCCGTCTGCTCAGGCACAGGATAGGCATTGCTTTATCAGTGGCTGCGATGCTGACAGGCTTGATGTTCCTGTTCTGGATATTGGCTGTGCTTGTCATCAACGGTATCGGCGCTGTGGACCTCGACTTTTTTACGAAGACAACGCCAGCACCAGGTAGTGAGGGCGGTGGTCTGCTCAATCCTATTGTTGGCAGTCTGATGATGGTCGGTACCGCAACGCTGATCAGCACACCTATCGGGATCTTTGCGGGTATCTACCTTGCGGAATACGGTGAAGAAAGCCGATTCGCACAAATCACCCGATTCGTGACTGATGTCATGCTGTCTGCGCCCTCGATCGTGATTGGTTTGTTCATCTATGCCATTTATGTGGCCAATGTGCGCCACTTCTCCGGTTGGGCGGGTAGCTTTGCGATTGCCCTCATTGCAATACCGGTGGTGGTCCGTACCACCGACAACATGCTCATTCTGGTGCCCAGCAGTTTGCGTGAGGCAGCTTTTGCACTGGGAGCGCCGCGCTGGAAAGTCGCCACCATGGTTCGCCTGCGCGCTGTGAAGGCTGGCGTCTTGACCGGTGTGTTACTTGCGGTGGCCCGCATCTCCGGCGAGACGGCACCCCTGCTGTTCACTGCGCTGAACAATCAGTTTTTCAGTGCCGACATGAATACACCGCTGGCGAACTTGCCCGTCGTGATTTTCCAGTTTGCGATGAGCCCTTATGACAACTGGCGCGAGCTGGCTTGGGGCGGTGCGCTACTGATTACCTTCAGCGTATTGGGCCTGAATATTTTGTCGCGCTTGATTGCGTCGGCTGGCCAGAAAAAGGGATAGGAGTTCCACATGAATCTAGCGATACCTACGCCAGAGGCGACGACTGCTACCGGGTTGACGACAACCTTGCAGGTGCAGAATCTGAATTTTTTTTACGGACAGTTCCAGGGTCTCAAGGACATCAATCTTGATATCTTCGAGAAAAAAGTTACTGCTTTCATTGGCCCTTCCGGTTGCGGTAAATCGACCCTGCTGCGCACGCTAAATCGCATGTACGACCTGTACCCGGGTCAGCGCGCCGAAGGCGCCATCATGTACAGTGGACGCAATATTCTTGATCCTGATGTGGATGTGAACGTATTGCGTGCGAAGATAGGCATGGTATTCCAGAAGCCAACGCCGTTTCCGATGTCTATCTATGAAAACATCGCCTTCGGCGTGCGTCTGTATGAGAACCTGACCCGCGGCGAGATGGATGAACGAGTGGAGTGGGCGCTTAACAAGGCGGCGCTGTGGGCAGAAGTCAAAGACAAGCTTCACAAGAGCGGCTTGTCTCTGTCGGGTGGTCAGCAGCAGCGCTTGTGCATTGCTCGTGGGGTCGCCGTGAAGCCGGATGTGCTCTTGCTGGACGAGCCCACATCGGCACTGGATCCGATATCGACGGTGAAGATTGAAGAGCTTATCAGCGAGCTCAAGGAAGACTATACGATCACCATCGTGACGCACAACATGCAGCAGGCAGCACGCTGTTCTGATTACACTGCGTATATGTATTTGGGAGAACTGGTAGAGTTCGGTGAGACTGACAAGATTTTCCTGAACCCCAGCAAAAAAGAAACGCAGGACTACATCACCGGCCGTTTTGGTTGATGTCAAGGAGACCACCATGCCAAACGAACACTCTTCCAGACAATACGAGCTTGACCTTGAGGCGATCCGCTCGCGGGTACTGCAGATGGGCGGTCTCGTGGAAAAGCAATTCCACGATGCGATGATATGTTTTCGCACGCTTGATGTCAGGGAAGCCGAGCGCGTCATCGCTGCTGATGAGGAAGTCAACAAGCTTGAAGTACAGTTGGACGATGCTTGCAGCCACCTGATCGTCAAGCGTCAACCTGCTGCGAATGATTTGCGCACCGTGATGGCCACGATCAAGATCATCACGGATCTCGAGCGTATCGGTGATGAAGCAACCAAAATCGCCCGTGCTGCGCGCGCCTTGCATGAGCGTGGTGCAGTGCCGATCGCCCATGAAGAGACAGTGCGTGTGATGGCCTCTTCTGCAGGCCGTCTGTTGCATGGTGCATTAGACGCGTTTGCGCGTCTGGATGAAAAACAAGCCACTCGCATGATTCTGGGTGATGAAGAAATCGATATCGAATATCGCGCTGTCATGCGCAATGCGGTCACCTTCATGATGGAAGACGCCCGTACTATCTCTGCTTCACTTGACACGCTGTGGGTCGCAAAGGCCATCGAACGTATTGGCGATCATGCCAAAAATATTGCTGAGTACGTGATTTACATCGTTGAGGGCAAGGATATTCGCCACACCGATTATGCGTCTACGCAGCAAGCTGCGGTCTGATCGGTCGCTCATGGCAAGTCACTGAGGTCATGGCCATCACCGAACCCACGATACTGATCGTTGAAGACGAGCTTCCCATCGTCGAGTTGGTATCTTTTTCCTTGAAGGGTGCTGGCTGGGCAGTGGATGCGGTGCACAACACCGCGGATGCCTGGAGTTATCTTCAAAACAAGCGTCCTCAGTTGATACTTCTTGACTGGATGCTGCCTGATCAGTCCGGTCTGAAATTATTGTCACGTATCCGCAGTGATCGCAATTTCAACGCACTGCCTGTGATCATGCTGACCGCAAAAAGCATGGAAGAGGACAAGGTCGCTGGGCTTGATCAGGGCGCCGATGATTACATCACCAAACCTTTTTCTCCGCGCGAACTGACCGCGCGCATCAAAGCTCTCATACGTCGCAAAATGCCGGAGCATGCAGAGCTGGCGATGAAGGCGGGGCCGCTGACGGTTGATCCGGTCAGTTGTCGGGTCAGCATTGACGACGAGCCTGTTGAAATTGGCCACGCCGAATTCAAGCTGCTCAGGTTTCTGATTGCGCATCCCGAGCGTGTGTTCACGCGTGGCCAGCTGCTGGACAAAGTCTGGGGCGACCATGCTGTTCTGGAAGAAAGAACCGTGGATGTCCATATCCTGCGCTTGCGCAAGGCCCTTGGTCGGGCCGATTTCCTCATCAAGACCGTTCGTAGTGTAGGCTACATGCTTTCTGAAAAATAATTCCATTTTTGCATGACGCCTCGCTCGTTGTTTTGGATTCCGGTACTTGTTCGATTCATGCTGGTCTGGGGTGCCGGACTGGCCGGCTGGTACTTGTGGAATCTGACCCTAGGGCTTGCCATCTCCTTTGCTGTGCTCACGCTACTGGTGATCATGCAGCTGCGGTATATGTATCAGCTCTCTCTGTGGCTGGATCAGCCTGAGGAAGTTCGCCTGGGTGACGGCTGGGGATCCTGGACAGAGATCTTCGCCAAACTGTACCGTTTGCGTCGTGATGATGAGCGCAGCCGCAACGAGCTGGCTGAGTGGCTCTCGCGCTTCCGTCAGGCGATGAGCCAGCTGCCGGATGGCGTGGTCATCATGGATGACGTGCTCTTCCTCGAGTGGTGCAATCCCGTCGCCGAGCAGCACCTTGGGCTCAGCATGGCTACCGACAAGGGCATGCGCGTCACCAACCTGGTACGTAGCCCTGAGTTCATCGACTACATTATTCTGGGGCGATACGATGAACCGCTCACCTTGAAGCTCGATGAGCGCAAGCTGATTGTTCGCCTCATCCCGTTTGAAAATCGGCGTCAGATTCTGGTCACGCATGATGTGACGGATATGGACAGGATAGAGCAG
The DNA here is from genome assembly GCA_044237595.1 of Burkholderiaceae bacterium. Classification (GTDB taxonomy): domain Bacteria; phylum Pseudomonadota; class Gammaproteobacteria; order Burkholderiales; family Burkholderiaceae_D; genus Pernthalerella. Next base: position 7,643 of record JBIIEY010000022.1, read on the forward strand.
ATGCGTCGTGATTTCATCGCGAACGCGTCGCATGAATTACGCACGCCATTGACTGTCATCAATGGCTTTCTTGAAATCGCCCACACGCAGCCCGATCTTGATCCGCAGACGCGTACCCGACATCTGGAACTCATGGTCGATCAGGGACAGCGCATGCAAAACCTGGTGGATGACATGCTGGTACTCACCCGCCTAGAGTCACTGGATTATCCTGTGCGTGAAGAAGTACTCGACATGCACACCCTGCTGGAGCAGGTGCGTGCCGAAGGTGAAGCCTTGTCCGCCGGTAGACACAAAGTCAGTCTGGAGTTCAACGGACCGCGACTCAAAGGCAGCCCGGACGAATTGCGCAGCGCGATCGGGAATCTGGTTTCGAATGCCGTACGCTACACACCCGAAGGCGGCGAGATCAGGATACGCTGGTTTGAAAACGAGCAGGGCCCATGCTGCGCGGTGAGCGATACCGGTATCGGCATCAAGCCCGAACATATCGTACGACTGACCGAGCGCTTCTATCGTGTTGACAAAGGGCGTTCGCGCGAGACTCAGGGTACTGGTCTTGGGCTTGCAATCGTCAAGCATGTGCTTGCCCGCCATGATGCTCAGTTGCGCATCGAATCGGAAGCTGGCAAGGGCAGCACGTTTACCATTCAATTTCCTGCACTATCACGCGTCGAACTGGCCTGAACAAATTCCGCTCGCCGCTTACGGTCTCGCTGCTTCGGATGGCGTCTCTGAACGAGCGCCTTGCTCGTACCAGTTGCGGCTGCGGTTGACGATTCGTACCACCAGTAGCATCACCGGAACTTCAATCAGTACCCCTACGACAGTCGCCAGCGCAGCTCCCGATTCAAAACCAAACAGGCTGATCGCTGCTGCCACGGCTAGCTCGAAAAAATTCGATGCACCAATGAGTGCCGAAGGACAGGCCACGCTGTGAGATTCACCCAACTGCCGATTGAGCCAGTAGGCCAGTCCTGAATTGAAAAATACCTGAATCAGAATGGGTACAGCCAGCAAGGCAATCACCAGTGGCTGGCTTAGGATCGCCTGTCCCTGAAACGCAAACAGTAGCACCAGAGTCAGCAGCAATGCCGCAATGGACCAGGGGCCGATTTTCTCAACCGCGACGTCGAAAGCTTCCTGTCCACACCGCAGCAACTGACGTCGCCACACCTGTGCAAGGATTACAGGTATCACGATATACAGCACCACTGATATGACCAGCGTATCCCAAGGTACGACGATGGCCGACAGTCCCAGCAGCAAGCCCACTAGCGGTGCAAAGGCGAACACCATGATGGTGTCGTTCAGCGCGACCTGCGAGAGCGTGAACAGCGGATCGCCATTCGACAGGCGGCTCCATACAAACACCATCGCGGTACAAGGTGCAGCGGCCAGAAGAATGAGACCGGCAATGTAGCTGTCAATTTGATCGGCAGGCAGTAGCGGTGCAAACAGATGTCGAATGAAGATCCAACCCAATAGCGCCATCGAGAAGGGCTTTACCAGCCAGTTGATGAACAGCGTCACACCGATACCGCGCATACGCTGTCGCACCTGATGCAGCGCACTGAAATCGACTTTCAGTAGCATCGGGATGATCATCACCCAGATCAGTAACCCCACCGGAATATTAACTTGTGCCACTTCCAGATGACCAATCACCTGAAACACGCCTGGCATTAACTGACCCAGCGCTACACCGACGACGATGCACAGGAAGACCCAAAGACTGAGATAGCGCTCAAACACATTCATCAGTCGATACCGTCAGGCCTGTTGTGGTGTGCACATGGTCTGACTGATCGGCGTACAGGGATTGCCACCGCAGCAGTTTTCGGTCAGATAAGACAGCAAGTGGTTCATGCCATCGATATGCGCTGAATAAATAACGAACCGCCCTTCATGACGCGAGCTGACCAGCCCAGCATGAACCAGTTCTTTGGTATGAAAGCTCAGTGAGGAGGGTGCAATACCCAGCTGCTCGGCGAGCTGGCCCGCTGGGAGACCTGCCGGCCCCACTTGTACGAGCGTACGGAAAATCGCCAGGCGGGACTCCTGGGCCAGCGCAGCGAGTGCTTTGACGGCAGTAGATGCATCCATGCTATTTATTCTTCCAAAAATGGAGGCTTCTCAGCCGATGGCTGTGTCAAGCCAATCTCTCTTACTTGCTTTTGCAATGCAAGGCGATCGAGCTTGTCCATGGGTAGGCTGAGGAAAATTCCAATGCGATTTGAAATCTGATACATAGCCTTTTGAAATTCACGTCGGATGGATTCTTCGCTGCCGGTCGCTTTGACTGGATCTTCAAAGCCCCAGTGCGCTGTCATTGGTTGACCCGGCCATATCGGGCAAACTTCGCCGGCTGCCTGATCGCACACCGTGATTACAAAGTGCATGTGGGGCGCTGAGGCCAGAGCGAATTCATCCCAGCTTTTGCTGCGTAGATTCTCCGTAGGGAAGCGGGATTTCTCCAGGCAGCTCAAGGTCATCGGGTGAATTTCCCCGCGCGGCTGACTACCCGCGCTATAGGCCTTGAAACGGTCGTTGCCCAGCTTGTTCAGTATGGACTCGGCAAAAACACTGCGGGCAGAGTTTCCGGTGCACAAAAACAGTACGTTGAATTGTTTGGTTTCCATCGGTTTTCCCCGGACTTAGAGTGGGAGGTAACGACACCCCCAAAACACAAGAATCAAATTGGTTGAACAGCCGTACGCGTGTATTATTTCATCATTTCAATAATTATCAAAATCTTGTACTAATTTAGGCTTAGGCAGTGCGAATCAGGGCATTTACATAGTTTTATGAAAACATTCGCGTTGTCCATCTTCGTGTCTTGCAAATCAATTAAGGGAGTCTGTCTTGAAAGTAGGTATCAATGGCATGGGTCGGATTGGCCGCCTCGCACTTCGCGCAGCAATGGGAGCGGCTGACAGGCAGTCAGACGATCCTTATGCAGCCAATCGTCTTGAAATTGCTCATATCAATGAAATCAAAGGCGGGATTCAGGCCACCGCGCATCTGCTGGAGTTTGATTCCGTTCAGGGGCGCTGGCGTACTCAGATCGCTGTTGAGGGCGAAGATGCCATCCGCATAGGTGGTCATCGCATAGGTTTTTCTGCGCATGGCAAACTAGCTGATATTCCCTGGGCTGAGATGGGCGTGGAACTGGTTCTTGATTGCACCGGTAAATTTCTCACACCTGAAGCCCTGCAAGGCCACTTTGATCGAGGCGCCAAGCGCGTCATTGTTGCCGCACCGGTGAAGTTTGAGTCGGTACTGAATGTGGTTTTTGGTATCAATCACCATCTGTACGACCCAGTCAAACATACAATTGTGACAGCCGCCTCATGTACGACTAATTGTCTCGCACCTGTGGTCAAAGTCGTGCACGAAGCCATCGGCATACGTCACGGTCAGATCACAACCATTCATGACCCGACCAACACGAATGTAGTCACGGATGCACCCCACAAAGACTTGCGTCGTGCGCGCAGCGCGATGCTCAGTCTGCAACCAACGACGACGGGTAGTGCGACTGCGATTGCGCTGATTTATCCTGAGCTCAAAGGCAAGCTCAATGGCCATGCTGTGCGCGCGCCCGTGCTGAATGCTTCGCTGACGGATTGCGTGTTTGAGTTGCAACGACCTACCACTGCAGAAGAAATCAATGATTTATTTGCCCATGCGGCCCGCGGCCCGCTGGCCGGCATACTTGGTTATGAAACTCGGCCACTAGTCAGTGCCGATTACGCGCGCGATACCCGCAGTGCCATAGTGGATGCACTGTCAACCATGGTGACGGACGGTACGATGCTCAAAGTCTATGCTTGGTACGACAATGAGATGGGTTACTCGTGCCGTATGGTGGATCTCGCCTGCCATATGCAAAAAATCGGAATCTGAGTCATGAGTTCCTCCAACACAGGTTTGCGAAATTATCTGATCGTCACGTCAGCCTACTGGAGCTTTACGCTGACCGATGGGGCTCTGCGCATGCTGGTGCTGATGCATTTTTTCCGTCTGGGCTATTCCCCGTTCACACTGGCATTTTTGTTTCTGCTGTACGAGGCCGCTGGTGTAGCTGCTAATCTGGTTGGCGGCTGGTTGGCTACCCGGTTTGGCATTGCGCGCATGCTCGCTGTTGGCCTGTCGACGCAAATCCTTGGATTTCTACTTTTGTCCACGATCTCACAGGACTGGACAGCAGCACTGTCGGTCGCGTGGGTGGTGATGGCGCAGGGCGTTTGCGGGATTGCTAAAGATCTGACCAAGACCGCCAGCAAATCGGCGATCAAGGCCACTGCAGGCGATGCTTCGGGGCAGTTGTTTCGTTGGGTAGCGTGGTTTACGGGCAGCAAAAATGCAATGAAGGGTGTGGGATTTTTTCTGGGTGGCTTGTTACTCGATAGCTTGGGTTTCTCCGCATCGCTGTGGTTGATGGCGGGCTTGCTTACAATGGTTTTGGTGGCTGTTTTGCTGTCACTGCCACGGATGATGGGCAAGGCAAAAGCGTCTAAATCATTTCGCGAACTGTTCGGTAAAAGTCGTGCGATTAACTTGCTGGCCGGCGCGCGCGTATTTTTGTTTGGCGCACGTGATGTATGGTTTGTGGTGGGTGTACCCGTGTTTCTCTATTCTCAGGGATGGAATTTCACCATGGTAGGTACATTCATGGCCGCCTGGACGATTGGCTATGGATTGGTTCAGGCCTTCGCCCCAAGACTTGTAAGACGCAGTGATAATGGTCTGACGACCGAAGTGCCTGCTGCGCGCGCCTGGTCTTTTGTATTGGCTTTGATTCCCGCGGCTCTGGCAATGACCGTATGGTTTGCCTTGGAGCCATTGCAATGGCTCATCGTTGGCGGACTAGCCCTGTTTGGCTTTGCCTTTGCCGTCAATTCGTCGGTACATTCCTATCTAATACTGGCTTATGCAGGCTCGGAAAAAGCGGCTGAGGATGTCGGGTTTTACTACGCGGCAAATGCTCTTGGTCGTTTTTTTGGCACGTTATTGTCGGGCGTTTTATATCAATGGGGTGGTTTGCTCTATGCGCTTGTAGGATCAGCCACAATGTTGTTTGCATGTTGGTTGATTACATTGAATCTTCCGACCCGTCATGAAATTTCGGAAGTGGCCGCCGTATGAAAGTGACGGTTTCTGCGGCAGTGAAATGCAGATCATGGTTGGCGACTTAGCAGACTTCAGGTACTGGTGTATCGGCGGAAGGATTAAGTATGTTTAGCACTATCTTCGAGGCTAACTACTCACCTTGTTCGATCATTGACCAGGTGCAGTGAGTACAGGTAAACAAGCGAGGATTATCTGCTCACGCGGATGCGTCTGATATCGCAAGGCAGCAGGGAGTGTCTGAATTTTTGTGTTCGAGGCGCGGATAGACTTGTCCACGGCACCGCTCGCCGCCGCTTATATCGGGCCAGAGCGTGCGGCGCGGTGGGCAAGTCGTTTTCATTTTAGCGGATCACGTT
>JBIIEY010000238.1:0-3899 GCA_044237595.1 Burkholderiaceae bacterium
TCGAGTGTACTCATCACTAAACACTGCGATTTCACGACCGCGCAGAGTGATGGCCATTCAACTCTCGGCACTGCTGCTGAAAATACCGCTCAATGCACTTTTTATCTTTGGCGGATTGGGTCTACCGGCCTTTGGCAGTCCGGGCTGCGCCATGGCAACCGCAGTCGCTGCCTGGATTGCCTTGCTCGCCGGATGGCTGCTGCTGCGTCATGACGATTTCTATTCGCAATTCAAAATTTTTATCGGTGGCCTGGGAAGGCCGGTATGGGCGGCGCAATTAGCGTTACTACGACTCGGTGTACCGATGGGTTTGTCGTATCTGATCGAAGTCACCGCGTTCGCGTTCATGGCCTTGTTCATTGCGCGCCTGGGCAATCATGCGATGGCAGCGCATCAGATCACCGCTAATTTCGGTACCGTACTGTACATGCTGCCCCTCTCGATCGCGAGTGCAACAGGTACCATCGTTGCACAGGAAATCGGTGCAGGGCGACTCCAATCAGCGCGACACGCCGGTAACGCTGGTGTCAGACTCGGCACTCTGCTTGCAGTGTTTGTGGGTATCGTCGTCTGGATCACGCGGGCAGAGATCATTGGTATTTACACGCCCGATGCGAGCGTGGCAGCCGCCGCCATGCCGCTGTTTTTCTTCATCGCTTTTTATCAGCTCTTTGATGCGCTGCAAGTCGGCACTGCATTTGTACTACGCGCCTATAAAGTCGCGACCATACCCACCATCATGTATGCCGTGGCTCTGTGGGGTGTGGGGCTGAGTGGTGGTTATCTGATGGGATTCAATGTCTTTGGCAGTACACCGGGATTTTTACAAGGTGCTGCTGGCTTCTGGCTTGGCAACAGCCTCAGTCTCGCACTCGTCGGTGTCGCCCTCGTCTGGTATTTGCGACGAGTACAACGCATCATCGAAGCCGAAAACGAGACAAAAAATAGTCTTTCGGCGTGATGAAAGCGTATTAGCCCTCACACAAGCTACGCCTGACTCAGGCAAACATGATTTCAGGATTCGGATCGGGTACCGGCTCTTCTTGGGGCACAGGTTGCGGTATATCGTCACCGACAGGCTCATCGTCGGGCGAAGGTACAGGTGCGCGATGCATGGCAAGTCTCCATTAGGGTCGGTGGCGCGGCTCACCGCGACGAAATGACCGACGCTCAGTGGGATGGGAGAACGCGCGGAATTCAATATTCATCACACCAATCGAACCGGCCGGCCCCTGCACAAAATCAAAACCCTGCCTGACTGGAAACAGCGCGTTGTCAAGCAGTACAACATCCGTACGGCAGGTCGGATTGGCATTCCACAAATGCGGCCGCATTTCCTGCCATATCTGGTTGGATATCCAACCCTCGAGGAATAACTGATTCGGATACGTCGTGTGGTCTGCATCGAGATAGGCCCGTTGTCCCTCGTGCACCATCAGATGCGTCGGCGCTTGATCTGCAATGATGAGATTAATCCAGCCATCGCCCACCGAATGCGTTATCTCGTCCGGATAACCGGGATAAGTCAGACCTAGCAGCCAATGACACGACAAGTCCAGACGCTTTTCGAGAGCAAGCTCGGTGACGGCGCCTTCAACGACCGTACTTGAACTGTCGAGTACCGTAAATTGCAAACTGGTGACTCGCCCCTGCAAGGTCGGCTCCATACTGCGAGTGTGTTCCATATTTTCATGGAGATTCCAGAAGAGCCACTTGCAGCGTTCCGTGTCCGACATCTCGGTCAACTCGGCCACAGGCCTTTCGCCACAGGATGCCATCGTGTGCATGAGATCACGACGCTGCCGTTCATTCAGCGTCAGCTCGGAACCTTCGTGATTTTTGTGGGGCTTGGCAAGCGGCATCATCACACTCCGGCGTCATCAACAAGGCTATCGCCCCAAAATAACGCAAGCGGGCGCATGGCCGGTTTGATTCCGCAAGTGCAGATTAAATCCCGCTCAGGCGCGGGAACGCTCAAACTCTCGCATGTAATCCACCAACTGACGGACACCGTCAATGGGCATAGCGTTGTAGAGCGAGGCGCGCATGCCGCCGACGACGCGATGTCCTTTGAGCTGGCGCATGCCGTGGCGTTCCGCACCTTCAAGGAAAGCTGAATCAAGTGCGGCATCTTGCAAAAAGAAAGGTATGTTCATCCGCGAACGCGCTGCCGATGCCACAGGACTGATATAGAAACTGGTGCTGTCGAGATAGTCGTAAAGCAGCTTGGCTTTTTCGATATTGCGCTGCTCGATGACGGCGAGCCCACCCTGCTCAAGCAGCCATTCGAAGACCAGCCCGGCCATGTAAATGCCGTAGGTTGCCGGCGTGTTCACCATGGAGTCGGCCTCGGCCTGCGCTTTCCAATGAAACACCGAGGGTGTGATTGGCAGAGCCCTATCAAGCAAGTCTTCCCGCACGATCACAAATGTCAGTCCTGCGGGCCCGATGTTTTTCTGTGCGCCGCCATAGATAACGCCGTATTTCGAGACGTCAATTTCACGCGACAGAATGTGTGACGACATATCAGCCACCAGCGGCACATCACCCGTGTCAGGTACCCAGTGATACTCGACGCCACCGATGGTTTCATTGGTACATACATGCACATAGGCAGCACCCGCATGCGATTTCCAAGCGGATTGCGGCGGCACATAGGTAAACTGCCGGTCTTCAGATGAAGCCAGTACATCGACTTCACCATATTTATACGCCTCGCTAATGGATTTCTTCGACCACTCACCCGTATTCACGTAGGCCGCGCGCGAATTTTTTCCGAGCAGGTTCATTGGAATGACAGCATTCATCGCCATCGCACCGCCCTGCAGGAACAAGACTTTGAAGTGATCCGGTATTCGCAGCAAGCGCCGAAAATCTGCTTCTGCCTTTTCTGCAATACCCGTAAATTCCGCGCCGCGATGACTCATTTCCATTACCGACATGCCGCTACCGTGCCAGTCCAGCATCTCGTCGGCAGCGCGGCGCAGCACCGCCTCGGGCAATAGGGCCGGACCGGCACTGAAATTGATGACTCGCATAGGGATTCGATCCAAGGAAACGGTCGGCACGACCGGAGTTGACAGAGACACAGCGATGGGTAGCGCTGCAGTCATGACCAGCGAGATTATATTTCATGCCCTGCAGAGATCGGGCATCCCGGAAGTATTCCTCAGTTAGCTTGGCGCATCGGATACAATTCCTCCAGACAACACCGCCATCAGAGCGGAAAATAACCACAATAACAGGGGGAAGACATGAGCGACGAAGCGCGCGCATTCGAGGATGCAACCTACCGCAAGGTTGGCTGGCGGCTGATACCACTACTACTCATCTGCTACGTCATTGCCTATCTTGACCGGGTGAACGTCGGATTCGCCAAGCTGCAGATGCTCAATGATCTCGGCTTCTCGGACATGATCTATGCCGTTGGTGCCGGTATTTTCTTTATCGGCTATTTTTTCTTCGAAGTACCGAGCAATATCATTCTTCACAGAGTCGGTGCGCGGGCCTGGATAGCCCGGATCATGGTCACCTGGGGCATTTTGTCGGCGGCGATGATGTTCGTTACCACACCAACCAGTTTTTATGTCATGCGCTTTTTGTTGGGCATCGCCGAAGCCGGATTCTTCCCTGGCATTATTTTGTATCTCACCTATTGGTATCCATCGCACCGGCGAGCGCAAATCACCTCGCTTTTCATGACCGGTATTCCTCTGTCAGGCGTGATCGGTGGCCCTCTGTCGGGTGCCATCATGAAGGTGTTTGATGGTCAACATGGCTGGTCAGGCTGGCAATGGATGTTCCTGCTGGAGGGCATACCGGCTGTCATCCTCGGTGTAGTGGTCTTTGTTTTTCTGGATGATCGCATCTCGGCCGCAAAATGGCTGACGGAAGAAGAA
>JBIIEY010000239.1:0-3896 GCA_044237595.1 Burkholderiaceae bacterium
ACTTATGCTCTCGGGTGGAGAACTCGCCACACTGTCCGAAAAAACCATGGCTGCACTCGATAAGGTGTTGCCAGCCAATTGGTCGCGAGGCAATCCGATCGACATTATTGGCGATGCGCCGGTCACCCGATATCAGCAGGCGCTTGCCATCTTGCTTGAGCATCAACCTTCGAATCCAGTACTTTTCATTCATGCGCCGACCGCGATTGTGCCCAGCGCAGAGATTGCGAGTGCGCTCGCGCCGGTGATGCAGAAATCTCGTCATCACGTGATCGCTTGCTGGATGGGAGGTGCTTCCGTGGGCGAGGCACGTCAGATATTCTCGCAGGCAGTCTTGCCGCACTTTGGCACGCCCGAGGATGCCGTACAGGGTTTCATGCAAGTCGTGGAATATGGACGTAATCAGCGATTGCTCATGCAAGTGCCATCGGCAGGTAGGCCTTTTGATGATCTGGATTTGCCAGCCGCGCGGGCTGTGATCGGCCACGCACTGGCTGAAGGTCGGGTGATGCTGACTGAGCCTGAGGCGAAGAGACTGATGCAAGCCTGTCATATACCGATTGCAGAAACGCGTGTTGCGCATTCACCGGCAGAGGCGGCAACGTTGGCAGAGGCCATAGGATTTCCGGTTGCTGTGAAGTTGCTCTCTCCCGATATTTCGCACAAAACCGAAGTCGGTGGTGTGGCATTGGATCTGGAAACTGGCGCTGCTGTGAAAGAAGCAGCAGAGGCGATGCAACAACGACTCGTGCGGTTGCGACCCGAAGCAAAGCTCCTTGGTTTTTCAGTGCAGCAGATGATACGTTGGGCCGATGCCCATGAGCTGATCGTTGGCATCACCTCGGATCCAATTTTCGGGCCAGTGATTCTGTTTGGTCAGGGCGGTATTGCTGTCGAGGTGTTGCAGGATCATGCGCTGGCATTGCCACCGCTGAATGATGTGCTGGCGCGCGACACGATCATGCGCACCCGCGTGTCGAAACTGCTTGCAGGCTATCGGAACCGGCCAGCCGCAGACATGAATGCGATCAGTCAGGTAATGATTCAGGTCGCTCATTTAGCCGCTGAATTACCCGAGATAGCCGAACTGGATATCAACCCGTTGCTGGCCGATGCGCGTGGCGTGATCGCACTTGATGCGCGTGTGCTGCTCAAGCCTCAGCATCTGCGTCATCCGCATGATCGTCTCGCGATTCGTCCTTATCCGCAGTCGCTGGAAGAGGTCGTGCAATGGCGTGGCAGTGCATTGACATTACGACCGATCAGGCCGGAGGACGGCGAGGCGCATCTGCGGTTCTTTAGTGCGCTTGATCCTGTCGATGTGCGTTTTCGCATGTTCATTCATATGCGCGAACTGCAGCCTTCTCAGCTGGCGCGCATGACACAAATTGATTGTGACCGCGAGATGGCCTTTGTCGCCGTGCGAACCGGTGACGATGGCACCGATGAGACGCTGGGTGTGGTACGTGCGGTGGCCGATCCGGATAACAGCAATGCTGAATTTGCGATCATCATTCGCTCCGACCTAAAAGGTCTTGGGCTGGGTCAGATGCTGATGACCAAGCTGGTTGCGTATTTTCGTCAGCGAGGCACGCAGGTGATTGTTGGCGAGGCGCTCAGCGATAATCATGCGGTGATTGAGTTAACAAAAAACCTGGGCTTTGAAATTCACAGCCAACCCGGCACGGGTACCGTGGAGCTGAGGTTGTTGCTGTAATAAGAACCTGTTTCTTCAGGCTGCTCGCGATGATGCCCCAGCGCATCACGGGTCGTATTGTCTGCTTCAGTGCGTATTTACCGTCGCCAGATAGTTTTTGTCTCGTTCAATATTTCGCCACCACGGTGTCATACAAGCCGTAGTGGATCAGACCATCATGGCTTTCTATTCCTGTATAGCGCAGTGATGCGTCTTCATAACGCCGGAATGCGAACACAGCCTGGTTCATTTGCTCGGTGTTGAATACCTTGAGCCTTACAAGTAGGTGAAAGTCCTGAACCGTGAGCCCGGTCACTGTGAGAAAAAGCTCTGGCTCAAGCTTGGTAATTACATCCTGCAACGTGTTCTCACGGAAATCTGTTAAGTACATAAACGCGGGGATGCGCGTTGCAAACTTGATTAGTTTTTCCTGCACCAGCTTGCGCTTGGACTTATATTCTTTTTCCTCTGCGGAAAGCTCCTTTTTCTCCCGGGCCGACAGTTCGCCTTCTTTTGCTTTGTTCTTGAATTCTTTGACCTTTTCACTCTTGTTGATGATGGTCTCGATGACGTTGTCGCCTAGCGAGCGCCATCCCTCAATCCGCTCTACTGCTGCCATCGCCTCGGGATTATCGAGGATGCGGCGCAGGGTACCATTATCAACATTCACCAACATCGCGCTCTCCCACTTGCGGGCCAAGAGCGTCGCTGATGTACCTGCCATCGCAATATCCAGAATGCCGCCCGCGTCGATCTGCGTCATGTTCGCGCCGTCGTAAGCGAGTACTGGTAGGAAGGCTACCAAATCCCTGACCGCGTTCTCAGGGTTGGTTTCGTTTGGTGACAACCCGATTCCGTATTCAGAAAGTTGACGCAATGCTCGCGTTGGCGCAAAGTCGAAAACAAAACACAAAGGCTTGAGAATCTCCTCCTCATTTGGATTGTCACCATTGGGGTTCTTTATAGACCATGGTGACTGAACACGAAATGCCGCCTGAAAGTAGGATTCGGGGGACTTTAAATTTCGCAGCATAAGTATGGATGACCACTGTGCCACTGTCACGCCCGTGGTGAGCTTGCCGCAGGAAAGTGTGATGGTCTTAGTCTCAAACCCGCTGCCAATAGCTTTACGTACTGGTGGCAACGCCTCTAGTCCAATACCCGCCGAAGTCCCTGCTGAAACGATGATTCGATAGTCTTTCCAAAAAGTGTTATGCCGCTCAGCCAGCAAATTTGCCATCGCGTGGCAGGCGGCTACGTTTGGTAGGTACCAAAACGAATGCTGAAGGTAAGGTAATAGACGTGCATCCGAATAGGGAAACGGCGGCCGCGTGCCTGTTTTCAGTAATTCAGCCGATTGGGCGGCCAGTCCGCCACGAATGATGTCCAGCCACTTCTGGACGTCACTTTTATGCTTGAACTGTGCTACTGACCCTGTACCAGATGCCTCGAAGAAAGCGTTAAGGTCGAACTCATCAAACTCTCCTCCGCTGGCAACCGCCAGCAACTCGTCTGGCATTTGATAGGTTAGAAGGCGCATTTGCGGCAAGGCGCCATACGGGTTACGTTTGCCGGGGAACCTAGCTGCAAAAGCTTCCTTGGCGGATTGCTCGTCTGTATAGGTCCAATTGAAGATTTGCTCTTCAATGAATTCTCCTGAAGCTAATGCCTTGAATGGCGTGCCAGATAAATATAAATATGCTCGAGTCGTAATGGGGAGGAACTCAATTTCACTTTCTGAGAGAACAGCCAGGTCTTCGTTGATGCCAGCCAGTTCACTGTTATATTCAATCTTCTTAGCGTTCGTGTCGTCCTCGCCCTCAAATAACTCTTTTGCTGTTTCACGCCAAGCACCAAAGTGGTATTCATCGAACACAAGCAAATCCCAATTCACTGTGTGCAGCCATTCGTTCCTCGGCTTGATATTGCCCGCGGCATCGCGCCCCAGTAAGTCTTGAAACGAACCGAAATACACTACCGGCTTGGCGCTGTCGATCTGAGTTGGGTCACTGCCCGATGAGCGTGAGTGGTATTGCCATCCATCGAAGTCCGTGTGGTTTTCTAAATCTGTCTGCCATGCGTCTTCTACAGCCGGTTTAAAGGTGAGCACAAGCACTCGCTTAGCTTTGAGTTTTTTTGCTAGCTGGTATGTAGTGAAAGTCTTGCCAAAGCGCATCTTAGCGTTCCACAGAAAACGCGG
>JBIIEY010000240.1:0-3871 GCA_044237595.1 Burkholderiaceae bacterium
ATTTGGTCTGATTCCAGAGCTCGTTGGTCGATTGCCCGTCGTGGCCACGCTGTCGGAACTTACAGAGGATGCACTGATCCAGATTCTGCTCGAGCCGAAAAATGCGCTGATCAAGCAGTACGCGAAGCTTCTGGAAATGGAAGGCGCAGAACTTGAAGTGCGACCCGCTGCATTGCACGCGATCGCAAAGAAGGCACTGGCCCGTAAAACTGGCGCGCGTGGTCTTCGCTCGATTGTCGAGCACTCTCTGCTCGATGTGATGTTCGAATTGCCGAATCAGCAAAACGTTGCCAAAGTAGTCATTGACGAAAACACCATCACCAACGGTGCCAAGCCCTTGCTGATTTATCACGAGCCTCAAAAAGTCTCTGGTGCTAAATAGGCGATCTTCTAAGAAATGCCCGGTTTTTAGCTAAAAACCGGGCAAAAATCACAAGAAACTTGTAAAAATCAGGGCTTCTCATCAGTTGTCTGAACAAACGCAGTACAATCCCTGTCAACAACAATGCACACGGGCTTCGATCGAAAAGCCACCGGGAAGGCTCTCGTGTGGCTTTTTTTGTTAGTTTTTTCCTGGAGCGCTTGGGTATTTGTGACTGATGGTCGATTTTTAGCCACTTTGACCTGAAATCACGCCTGAAAAGGCAACCATGCGCGGTAATGTAACTATTGTTGAACACAGGCCTTGTGATCGGCAGTAACGTGCCAATATGAATCACAGGTTTTTCAAAAGGCTCGCCATGACGATGACTGCACAATTTTCCGAACCCACCCAGCTACCTTTGCTGCCACTTCGCGATGTCGTCGTTTTCCCGCACATGGTAATACCGCTGTTCGTGGGACGCCCGAAATCGATCAAAGCACTCGAAGCAGCAATGGAGCAGGGCAAGAGCATCATGCTCGCCGCGCAAAAAGCGGCGGCGAAGGATGAGCCCTCGGCTGACGATATTTACGAAATCGGCTGCATCGCAAATATCTTGCAGATGCTCAAGCTGCCTGATGGTACTGTTAAGGTTCTGGTCGAAGGTGCACAGCGAGCGCGTATCCATGCGATCAGCGAGGCAGATACCCATTTTGTGGCCGACCTTTCACCTGTGGACTCCGAGTCGGGTGACGAATCCGAAGTCGAGGCGATGCGCCGTGCCATCGTTCAGCAGTTTGATCAGTACGTCAAACTCAACAAAAAAATCCCGCCTGAAATTTTGACTTCGCTTGCCGGCATCGATGATGCCGGACGTCTCGCCGATACCATCGCCGCGCACCTGCCGCTGAAGCTGGAGCAGAAACAAGTCATCCTCGAGATTTTCAACGTAGCCAAGCGTCATGAACACTTGCTGGGTCAACTTGAAGCTGAGCTCGACATTCTGCAGGTGGAAAAGCGTATCCGTGGTCGCGTCAAGCGCCAGATGGAAAAATCGCAGCGTGAGTACTACCTGAACGAGCAAGTCAAAGCAATTCAGAAAGAACTCGGTGAGGGCGAAGAAGGTGCGGACCTCGAAGAGCTCGACAAGAAAATCATCGCGGCAAAGATGCCCAAAGAGGCGCGTGAAAAGGCGCAGTCCGAGCTGAAAAAACTCAAGCTGATGTCACCGATGTCAGCGGAAGCAACGGTAGTTCGCAATTACATTGACGTACTGATTGGCTTGCCGTGGAAGAAAAAATCCAAGGTGAACAATGATCTCGCTCATGCTGAGAAAGTGCTCGAGGACGATCACTACGGGCTGGACAAGATCAAGGAACGCATTCTGGAATATCTCGCGGTGCAGCAGCGCGTCGACAAAGTGAAGGCGCCGATTCTTTGCTTCGTTGGGCCTCCCGGTGTTGGCAAGACGTCGCTCGGGCAGTCGATCGCGCGCGCGACGAATCGAAAATTTGTTCGTATGGCACTGGGTGGCGTGCGTGATGAGGCGGAGATTCGCGGTCATCGCCGCACCTACATCGGCTCCATGCCCGGCAAGATTTTGCAGAGTTTGACCAAGTCGGGTGTTCGCAATCCTTTGTTCCTGCTTGATGAAATTGACAAGCTTGGGCAGGATTTCCGTGGTGATCCCGCATCAGCGCTGCTGGAGGTACTGGATCCGGAGCAAAACCATACCTTTGGCGATCATTATGTTGAGGTCGACTTCGATCTTTCCGACGTCATGTTCGTTGCGACGGCCAACTCCTACAACATTCCTGCGGCATTGCTGGATCGTATGGAAGTGATCCGATTATCGGGTTACACCGAAGATGAAAAGACCAACATTGCTCAGCGCTATTTGTTGCCAAAGCAGATTAAGAACAATGGTTTGAAGGACAGCGAAATTTCGGTTGCTGAATCGGCTGTACGCGACATCATTCGTTACTACACGCGTGAAGCGGGCGTTCGCTCTCTGGATCGCGAAATTTCCAAGATTTGCCGGAAAGTTGTGAAGATGCTGCTGCTGACCAAGCAGGAGAAGAAGATTGCGGTGACTGGAAAAAATCTGGGTAAATTCCTCGGTGTGCGCCGCTATGACTTTGGCGTCGCTGACAAAGATAATCAGATTGGTCAGGTGGTCGGTCTTGCCTGGACGGAGGTCGGCGGTGATCTGCTGACGATTGAATCGATGACGATGCCGGGTAAAGGCAATGTAATTCGTACCGGCACGCTCGGTGATGTGATGAAAGAATCGATCGAAGCTGCTCGCACTGTCGTGCGTAGTCGCGCAAAAATACTTGGTATTAAAAACGAAGTCTTCGACAAGACAGACATTCACATTCATGTTCCTGAAGGTGCTACACCGAAGGACGGCCCATCCGCAGGTATTGCGATGACGACCGCATTGGTTTCAACGTTCTCGGGTATTCCTGTCCGAGCAGATGTTGCGATGACGGGTGAAATCACGCTGCGTGGAGAAGTGCTTCCTATCGGTGGACTCAAAGAAAAACTTCTCGCTGCGCTGCGTGGTGGTATCAAGGTCGTGTTGATTCCTGAACAAAATGTGAAGGATCTTGCCGAGATACCTGATAACGTGAAGAGCCGTATAGAAATCATTCCGGTTCGTTGGATAGAGAAGGTGCTGGATATCGCACTCGAGCGTCAACCTGTACCTTTGACGGACGAAGAAGTGGCTCCGGCGGCGGCAGTGGCGAGTGCCGAACCCCCGACTGATCCAGCTGTCGTTAAGCACTGAACCGGGATTGAGTCAATCCATTGTTTGAAAAAAAGCGTCCTCGTGGACGCTTTTTTGATGCAAAATTTTTACAGTATTAACGGTTTGATAGAGGTTCGCAGTCTAAAGTGCGATTAAGGAAAGTGTTATCGGTAAATTTCTTGACACCAATGATCGCCACTTGTCTAATAGCCGCTGCAGGAAATCCTGCAGCCGTACGGCCGGCTTCCGGGACAAATCTTCTGCCGAAAAATCCAACAACATATCCTAGGGGAATGTCAGTGAACAAAACTGAACTGATTGATGAAATCGCCAAGGCGGCCGACATTTCAAAAGCTTCCGCCAGTCGTGCACTTGAAGCAGTGATTGAGGCAGTGACATCAACACTGAAAGAAGATGGAACTGTCACTCTGGCTGGATTTGGAACTTTCTCCGTCAGCGCTCGTGCTGAGCGCATCGGACGCAATCCACGCGCACCGCATCAGGAAATTACGATCAAGGCATCGAAGGTGCCTAAATTTAAGCCTGGCAAAGCTTTGAAAGATGCATTAAACTAGCGGCTTTTCCGGCGTGGTGACAAACGCCGGGCTTGGCTGGCCAAGCCGAAACGAGTAGCGATCAGTTTCAGCGGGTGCTTAGCTCAGTTGGTAGAGCGGCGCCCTTACAAGGCGTAGGTCGGGAGTTCGAGCCTCTCAGCACCCACCAACCAGTCAGCAATAGCAGTTCAGGAGTGGTAG
>JBIIEY010000241.1:0-3870 GCA_044237595.1 Burkholderiaceae bacterium
CGGGACAGGTAGTCGCTACCGGACGTTTGCTGCCGGATGGTCACATCGGTCGGATGGCCGTGCGACAGTCGGCACGAGGCACGGGCATAGGCAGTCAGGTATTGAAAACTTTACTCGCCGAGGCCGCGCGTGAAGGTCATGCTGAACTGGTGTTGCACGCCCAGCTACATGCCTGGGGCTTTTATGAACGCCACGGCTTTGTGGGCGAGGGTGAAGAATTCATGGAGGCTGGCATAGCGCACAGGCGCATGCGGCTCAAACTGCGCTGAATCTAATAGGCTCTAGCGAATAACTTTTTCTACGAGTTTAGAATCACCGCTGGCGTGTACGCGCAAGAGCGTCGATGCTCGCGTGCCATACGCCGGCGATTCAATGCAAATAGGTGAGAGCAGTCTTTCCCACTCCAGGCTCACACCGGTGTCAGGCAATCTACTGTCGCTTGCTTGCGTGGTGTCAGCGAGCATTTCGAAGTATGCATCATCCGGTGCAGCCTGACACAGCAAACTGGCAAACTGCGCCTTTGCGCGCAAAACCTTGGGCCAGGGCGTATCCAGCGCGCCATTGGATAGCCCGTAGATACCCGGCTCGAGTGCCCGCTCTGCTTCCTCAGCGTCATTAGAAAACCAGTACGCTGAAGTCGCATCACCAATGAGCAAGTTGAAACCATTGTAATCGGCAGCTGTGTCTCGTAGCGTTTGGATGTAATCCTGAGCGTCAAGATCTCCGCGCAAATAATTGGCGACTAATTCGCCCCGTGAGCGCGCCTCGGCGCGTGCAGCGCGTCCGTTACGAATGTTGGTCAAGGCTGCAAAGCGACCCTGCTTATCGGTGCCAAGCCAGGTGCCGCCTGCCTGCAGATCGCGACCTGCATAGATGTCTGGTGCGTCCTCCCACCAACTAGCAGGCTGAGTGGGACGTTCAAAAAACTCATCCCGATTGGCCGCCATCACCAGTGGACATTGGGGGATCAGCTTCCAGGCGAAAACAATCAGGCACATGTAGAAATATCTATAAAAGTTTCAACGTGACGCCCACCTTCGATGAGTGTCAGCAAATCCGCATCACGCACGGCAGATTCAAGCGCGGCAGGAAAATCCTCGGGGATCTGACCATAAATCTCCATCCAGGTTTCGCAGCCATCTTTGAGCTCGGGCCGGCGTTTGAGCGCGGCAGCAACAGGCCATTGTTCGTGCAGTGCATCTTGCATGGCCATTACCTTTTTTTGCATTTTTGCTGCATGCGCTACGGGCACCCGGTAATAAATGAACAGATCCGTACTCATTCCGGATCTCTGATGACGTAGGGCATTTCCAAAAACTGCAGGCGATCGCCGTTTGCTGCGACTAAATGAACGGGCGTCTGCGCAGCGTCAAGCTTGATCTCCACCAGTAAATCCCAAAGTCCTGCTGTATTTTTTTCGGCATTGACCACCAGACCACAGGGCTGACCGGGATCTGCTTCTGAAAAAATTTCCATACCTGCGGTGACAAGCTCCGCCTGCGTGCTGGCTAGCAGCATGCGACGCTTTAGCTTGCCGAGGTACTGACTGCGCGCAACGATTTCCTGTCCGGGATAGCAGCCCTTGCGGAAATTCACGCCGCCGATCAAATCAAAATTCACCATCTGCGGCACGAACTGCTCACGCGTCGCCTCAACGACCATCGGCAGCCCCGCTCGAATATCCAGCCAGCGCCAATGGCTTGCGTTCATTGGCGAGAGCTTCGTACTCAAGGTTTCCCACAGGCGCATTGCCGACTCGACCGGACCCATCCACAGAGCGCGCTGCAATCCTGCCGCGGAGGGCCAGACAGCGTTCAAACCAGCCGCATCAGAAAAGCCGATTTCTTGTGTATCGGGTGCAGCTGCGCCAATTAAAACTATCTGCTCGCTGACGTCTGCAATAGTGACTTTCGAACGCAGCACAAACATTTGTAGACGTCTTTGAATGCCGGGCAAAAGTTCACGCGGCATCACCAGCATGACACCTTCGTTGGATTTCCAGATGAGCAGCGTGGTCAGCAAGCGGCCTTTGGGCGAGCAATAGCCCCCGAGATGCATTGCACCGAGCGATAAATTTTGTGCATCATTGGTAAGCTGGCTGTGGAGAAAAGTTTCCGCATCAGCACCCGACACCGCCAGAACCCCAAGGTGGGTCAGCGCAGCCACCATGCCGCCATGCATGTCTGCAGACTCAAGATTCACGGCTTGAGTACTCAGAAATTCCAGCCAGGGTGCGATGGGCTCAGCCATGAAATTCATGCATGTAAGAAATGCCAGCTATCATAATGGCCTGATTATAGGGGTGGACGCAGAAACTCGCTGCGCCTCGACGTAGCTCAAGATCGATCTGGACCATGGCGGCCATAAAAAAAATTATCGTACTGCTCGTGTTAAGTGTACTTGGAGCCGGGGCCGCTCTGTTTTATTGGGCGCACGATCCGCTCGTGGCCGAAGGTGCCACACCACTGGAATTCACGGTGGCGCCCGGTAGCAGTATGCGCAGCGCCCTCCGGCAGGTGGAGAGCGCTGGTGTACCAGCGTCGCCGATCATGATGGAGGTGCTGGCCCGGGGGCTGGGGACCCGTTCTGTCAAACCCGGCAGCTACCGGCTCAAGCCGGGCACGACACCACTCAGCTTGCTCGGTGCACTCGCGCGGGGTGACACCATCAGGGAATCGATCACGATTATCGAAGGCTGGACTTTTGCGCAAATGCGCGCAGAGATTGCCCGTCATCCCTGGCTGCGACATGAGAGCGAGGCAATGGATGAAGCCGCCTGGCTGGCGAGCGTGGTACCTGGCTACGACCATCCGGAAGGATTGTTTTATCCCGACACCTACGTCTTTGATCGGGGTACCAGCGATTTGTATGTTTACCGACTGGCACACCAGCAGCAGCTGAAGAAACTCGAGCAGGCGTGGGCTAACCGTGCACCTGATCTTCCTTACGGCTCACCGTACGAGGCCCTGATCATGGCCTCGATCGTTGAAAAAGAAACTGCTCGCGAGCAGGACCGCACACGGGTAGCGTCCGTGTTTGTCAATCGCCTGCGTCAAGGTATGCGTCTGCAGACGGATCCCACAGTGATTTACGGTATGGGTGAGCGCTTTGACGGCAACTTGCGCAAGCGTGACCTGCAGGAAGACACCGCCTACAATACCTATCAACGCGCTGGTTTGCCGCCGACACCGATTGCCCTACCGGGTCAGGCAGCGATTCAGGCTTCGCTGCATCCAGCACAAGGCGATGATCTGTATTTCGTTGCTCGGGGTGACGGCAGCAGCGAATTCTCCAGCAATCTTGACGATCATAATCGCGCAGTCGACAAATACCAGCGCCGTCGTTAACACCACCTTCATATCGGCGCAAGCATTCATGGCACAGGGAAAATTCATTACTTTCGAGGGCGTTGACGGCGCAGGCAAATCAACGCATGTGGGCGCCGTTGCGCAGCATCTTCGCAATCGTGGGCTGCATGTGGTGACTACGCGTGAGCCCGGAGGTACACCGCTGGGTGAAAAGCTGCGTGGTTTGCTGCTACACGAGTCCATGCACTTGGAAACCGAAGCGCTTTTAATGTTTGCCGCGCGTCGCGAGCATATCGCTCAGGTCATCCTGCCGGCTCTTCATCAGGGTCACTGGGTGATATCGGACCGGTTCACCGATGCCAGCTTCGCCTATCAAGGCGGAGGCAGACAACTGGCACTGGACAAACTGCAAACGCTGGAGCAATGGGTACATGCAGATCTGCAACCGGATCTGACTTTGTTGTTCGATGTGCCGCTTGAAGTAGCGCGCGAACGCCTGTCCTCCGGACGCGCACTGGATAAATTTGAAACGGAAAAAGACGATTTTTTTCAGCGTGTGCGC
>JBIIEY010000242.1:0-3868 GCA_044237595.1 Burkholderiaceae bacterium
ATTGGACTCTGTTACTTCGAGGCCGCTATCCACCATTGCCTGCATACCCGCGGCCATGCCGTAATGGATGAAGGTATCCATGTGACGGGCTTCTTTACCGGGGATGTAATCCTCGATATTGAAACCCTTGACCTCACCCGCAAAATGCGTGGAGAAGGCGGAGGCATCAAATTTAGTGATGGTCGCGATGCCGGATTGTCCGGCAAGTAGCGCGTCCCATGAGGCAGCGACCGTGTTACCAACAGGTGATATACAACCGAGACCTGTGACAACAACCCGGCGACGATTCGGACGAGTCAAACAATACTCCTGAAAACAATCAGAAACAGGTCGATCAGGCTTTTACGTTAGCCTTCGCGTAATCAATCGCCTGCTGAACAGTCGTAATCTTCTCGGCTTGCTCATCAGGAATCTCCATCTCGAATTCATCTTCGAGTGCCATCACGAGCTCTACGGTGTCCAGCGAATCTGCACCGAGATCGTCAACGAACGAAGATTCATTTTTGATGTCGGCTTCTGCAACACCGAGTTGCTCAGCAACTATTTTTTTTACACGTGCATCGATGTCAGACATCTTGGTCCTCCAGGGGTGGGTTACACAAAGTGCGCGCATTTTATCAGGTTTGCGCGTCGCAAATTAAGTTTTAGATTTTGCTTTTAATAACACTATGGGTCATTAAAGATAGGGCTTCAACCCGTTTTAGCCGCCGCTCATGTACATACCGCCGTTTACATGCAAGGTCGTGCCTGTAATGTAAGCCGCCTCATTTGATGCAAGAAAAGCCACAGCAGCAGCAATATCTTCAGGCAGGCCGAAGCGACCGGCCGGTATTTGCTGGAGCAAGGCAGCTACTTGCTGCTCAGTTAACGTTCGTGTCATATCCGTATCAATGAAGCCCGGCGCCACGCAATTGACCGTGATATTGCGGCTACCCACTTCGCGCGCCAGCGCGCGGCTCATGCCAGCGACGCCTGCTTTTGCTGCAGCATAGTTCATTTGACCCGGGTTGCCGGCAGAACCGACAACCGAGGTGATATTGATGATGCGGCCGTGCTTGGCTTTCATCATGCCACGCAAGACAGCACGCGATAAACGTCCGACGGCTGTCAGGTTCGTTGAAATCACGGTATCCCACTCCGCATCTTTCATGCGCATGGCAAGCTGGTCCTGCGTGATACCGGCATTATTGACCAATATGCTGATGCCACCCAGATCCTTGGATAGCGTCTCAACAAGCTGCAATGCGGCTTCTGCGTCATTCACATCAAGGGCTACCCCACGACCAGCCTCGGGCCGGATGACTTTCAGATAATCCGAAATAGCGGCCGCACCTGAATCTGAGGTTGCGGTACCCACAACAGTTGCACCGCGCTGCGCGAGCTCCATCGCAATCGCGCGACCAATGCCGCGCGATGCGCCGGTCACCAGCGCCACTTGTTTTTCGAGTGATCGTTGCGTCATCGTCATTTGCTCGCCTCCAGAATTGCATCCATGGATACCTGATCGACGATGGCATCGGCTGTCAATGTGCCATCGATACGTTTGGCAAGACCGGTCAGTACTTTGCCTGGTCCGCATTCGATCAGTTGCGTGATACCCAGACCGGCCATTTTTTGTATGCTTTCTACCCAACGTACGGGACTGGCTGCCTGACGCACCAACGCATCCCGGATGGCCGAGGGATCTGCAACGATGGCAACATCGACGTTATTGATCAGTCGAATTTGCGGCGCTGAAAATTCAACACTCGCCAGATAGTCGCGCAGACGGTCCGATGCCGGTTTGAGCAGCGAAGAATGGAAAGGTGCAGAAACGGGTAAGGTCAAAGCACGCTTGGCGCCTTTGGCTTTGGCGGTTTCGCAGGCACGCTCAACTGCCGCTTTGTGTCCGGCAATAACGACCTGGGCTGGCGCGTTGAAATTGACAGGCTCGACAACCTCGCCGTGCGCGGCTTCGGCGCAGGCAGCCCGGACGTCATCATCCGACAAACCAAGAATCGCTGCCATTCCGCCCTGACCAACCGGGACAGCTTCCTGCATCGCCTGAGCCCTGAAGCGAACCATGGGCACCGCATCCTTGAATTGAATAACGCCGGCTGCCACCAGCGCGGAATACTCGCCAAGACTATGGCCAGCCACCAGCTGTGGCAGCTTGCCGCCGGCTGCAAGCCAGGCACGGTAAAAAGCGACCGCACAAGCGAGCATGACCGGTTGGGTATTGGTGGTGAGGTCCAGCGCTTCCTTTGGTCCCTCGGCGATCAGCTTTGCCAGATCAAACTGCAATGCGTCAGAGGCTTCGGCGATGGTGTCGCGTACTGCCGTGTTGTCGGCAAAACCATTCAGCATGCCTATGGCTTGTGAGCCCTGACCGGGAAATACGAAAGCAAATGAAGTCATGATAGAAAAATCTCAGATACGTGCCAAAACGGCGCCCCAGGTAAAGCCGCCGCCGACGGCTTCGAGCATGATGTGCTGCCCGGCCTTGATACGGCCATCGCGCATGGCGACATCCAGTGCCAAGGGGATTGATGCAGCAGAGGTATTGCCATGCTGGTCTACTGTGACCACCATTTTTTCCATTGGCAATCCAAGCTTCTTGGCGGTGCCCTGCATGATGCGAATATTGGCCTGATGCGGAATCAGCCAGTCAATCTGCGAGGCTTCCATACCGGCGATCTCAAGTACTTCGTTCGCCACTTTCTCAAGGACGGATACCGCCAGCTTGAATACCGCCTGACCATCCATGTACAGTAAGGCGCTGCCTGTGATGGCACCACCCTGAACAGCGCCGGGCACACACAAAATATCTGCGTGGCGACCGTCCGCATGCAAACGCGTGGCCAGCACACCCGGCTCGTCGGACGCCGCGAGCACAACAGCGCCAGCACCGTCACCGAACAAAACGCAGGTAGTTCGATCATTGAAATCAAGAATGCGCGAGAACACTTCAGACCCGATCACCAGCACGCGCTTGTGTATGCCGCAGCGTATGAAATTGTCGGCCACCGACATCGCGTAAACAAACCCGCTGCAAACTGCCTGCACATCGAATGCAGCACAATCATTGGTGATACCCAGCTTGCGCTGCACGACGCACGCTGTGCTGGGGAAACCACCAAGAAAATCGGGGGTAGAAGTTGCAACAATAATGAGGTCGATATCGTCCGGGTTGAGTCCGGCCATATCGAGTGCATGACGCGCGGCTGTCGCGCCCAGGTCACTGGAGAGCACGCCATCGTCCGCGAAGTGGCGCGCAGATATGCCACTACGCGAGACAATCCATTCATCCGAAGTATCAAGACCTCTGGCAGCCAGCAGTGCTGTCATGTCGTGATTGCTCACGCGTCTTGGCGGCAAACAGCTGCCCGTGCCTACAATTCGAGTGTATTTACTCATGCCGTTTTCTGTTGATTGATCTCTCGAGAGCTGTCGTGCTGAGGCATCAGCTCGGCAATCGAAGTTTCGATACGCGACAGTACATCATGTCTGGCCGCTTCATAAGCACGTCGTATCGCCCATTCGAAGCCATACGCACTTTCGCCACCGTGGCTTTTGAATACGAGACCGCGCAAGCCCAGCAGACTCGCGCCATTGTATCGGGAGGGATTGAGACGTTGTGAAATTCGTTTGAGTGCACGCTGGGCGATGAGCGCACCCAGCATATTGATCCAGCCCTTGCGCAATTCGCTGACCATCACGCCTTTGATCAGGCGACCCAGACCCTCGGCGGCTTTCAGTGTGACATTACCCACAAATCCGTCACAAACAACGATATCGGTAGTGCCTTCGAAGATGTCATTGCCTTCGACATTGCCGTAAAAATTAATCAGACCTTTTGCGTGATCCGCACGCAGCAACTCCGCTGTTT
>JBIIEY010000243.1:0-3847 GCA_044237595.1 Burkholderiaceae bacterium
TTGCAGCACACTCGACAACGCAGGCACTTTGTTCAAACTGGTGATGTTTGATCACAGCTACATGCACTGCTGGCGCCATAAAACGCCGATCATTTATCGTGCGACTTCGCAATGGTTTGCGAGCATGGATCGCAAACCGAAAGACGGCAGCGCTTCCTTGCGCGCGACGGCACTGGCGGCTGTGGATGCAACTCGCTTTTACCCTGGCTGGGGCAAGGCCCGCCTTCACGGCATGATTGCCAATCGCCCGGACTGGACCTTGTCACGTCAACGCCAGTGGGGTGTACCCATGGCGTTCTTCGTACACAAAGAAACCGGCGATCTGCATCCTGATACACCTGCATTGCTTGAAAAAGTCGCACAACGTGTCGAGCAAAACGGTATTGAAGCTTGGCACACGCTGGACCTGAATGAATTTCTGGGTGCCGATGCGGCACACTACGAAAAAAATCGCGACACGCTTGATGTCTGGTTCGATTCCGGTACAACTCACCAGACCGTACTGCGGGGATCGCACGTTGCCGAATCGCAGTTCCCAGCAGATCTGTATCTGGAAGGCTCAGATCAGCATCGTGGCTGGTTTCACTCATCACTGCTGACCTCGGCCATGCTCAATGGCTGCGCGCCTTACAAGGCGCTTCTAACGCACGGCTTCGTGGTCGATGGCGAGGGCAAGAAAATGTCCAAGTCCAAGGGCAATGTGGTCGCGCCTCAAAAAGTCTCCGATACGCTGGGTGCAGAGATTCTCCGCCTGTGGGTGGCAGCAACCGATTATTCGGGTGAGCTGTCGATCTCGGATGAAATTCTCAAGCGCGTCGTGGAAAGCTACCGACGCATTCGCAATACGCTGCGCTTCCTGTTGGCCAACACCTCGGACTTTGATGCGCAGCGTGATGCGGTTACGATTGATCAGCTACTTGAAATCGACCGCCACGCGATTGCCCGCATGGCGCAATTGCAGCATGAAATTCGTACGCATTTTGACGAATACGAATTCCATCCGGTCGTCGCCAAGCTGCAGATGTACTGCTCGGAAGATCTGGGTGGCTTTTATCTGGATATTCTCAAAGATCGGCTCTACACCAGCGGCGTGGATTCCGCCGCGCGTCGCTCGGCACAAACCGCCATCTGGCATATCACTCAGGCATTGCTGCGCCTGATGGCACCCGTGCTGTCTTTCACGGTAGAGGAAGCCTGGTCGATGTTTGCCGATAAAGCGACTTACGACGCATCAGGCGAGACCATTTTCACGCAGACTTTCTATACCCTGCCCAAGATTGCAGATGCGGATGCGCTGCTGGAGAAATATGCGAGCTTGCGCGAGATTCGTGCTTCAGTACAAAAAGAGCTGGAGGCACTGCGAGTATCCGGTGCGATCGGCTCCTCGCTGCAGGCCGAGGTTGCGATTCACGCCAGCGGCGACAAGCTGATTCTTCTGCAGGAACTGGGTGACGATCTGAAATTTATTCTCATCACCTCTGATGCGCAGCTTGTTCCTGTTGCGTCGAGTGCTGAAGAAAAAATTCTGGTGACGGCATCAACCCACAAAAAATGTGAACGCTGCTGGCATTATCGTGCGGACGTCGGCGCGCACGCAGATCACGCGGGATTGTGCGGTCGTTGCGTATCCAATTTGTTTGGTCAGGGCGAACGGCGACGCGCCGCCTGACCCTAACTGAAGGCTGTCAATGGCAAAAAAGAATGCAGGTCTGATGCTGTGGCTGGGCATTGCTCTGGTGGTGGTCTTGCTGGATCAGGTCACCAAGATCACCATGAGCAAACTCCTGCTTTATGGTCAGTCTGAACCGATCACGACCTACTTCAATCTGGTCATGGTGTACAACAAAGGTGCAGCTTTCAGCTTTTTGTCAGATCAGCCAGGTTGGCAACGCTATTTCTTTACCGGCGTTTCCGTCATCGCCTCGGTTTTTATTTTGTGGATGCTCAAGCGGAATCCTGAGCAGCGTCTGTTCTGCTGGTCACTGGCGCTGATTTTGGGTGGCGCTATTGGCAACCTGATTGATCGTGTCGCTTACGGACACGTCATCGACTTCCTCGACTTTCATCTGCACGGCTGGCACTGGCCGGCATTCAATGTCGCCGACAGCGCAATTACGATAGGCGCGATATTGTTCGTGCTGGATGAATTCCGTCGCGTCAACCGCTAGAGGCGATTATGAATCTTGCTGGCAAAAAGATCGTGCTGGGACTCACCGGTGGCATTGCCTGTTACAAGGCCGCCGAATTTGCGCGCGCTCTGGTCAAAGCCGGCGCCAGCGTGCAAGTGGTCATGACCGAAGCGGCCCGCCATTTCATTACGCCGGTGACGATGCAAGCCTTGTCAGGCCACATCGTATTTACTGATCAGTGGGACAGTCGGGTTGCCAACAATATGGCGCATATCGATCTCTCCCGCGATGCGGATGCCATCATCATTGCGCCCTGCTCAGCTGATTTCATGCGCAAACTGGTGCACGGTGCCGCAGATGATCTGCTGTCGACCTTGTGCCTTGCCAGACCCCACGATGTACCACTGCTAGTAGCACCCGCGATGAATGTCGAAATGTGGGACAAGCCTGCAACACAACGCAACGTGACACAGCTAAAGTCTGATGGCATCACCTTGCTAGGACCCGCCGCAGGCGATCAGGCTTGCGGCGAAACTGGACTGGGTCGCATGCTCGAACCCGAGCAATTGCTTGAGACACTGACCGGATTTTTTCAGCCAAAGGTCTTGTCAGGTAAACGTGTGCTCATCACCGCCGGTCCCACCTTTGAACCCATTGATCCCGTACGGGGCATTACCAATCTCTCATCGGGGAAAATGGGTTACGCACTCTCTCGCGCCGCGCAAGCTGCGGGGGCACATGTGACGCTGGTCTCTGGACCGACGGCGCTGGCTGTGCCGCTGGGTGTCACCTGCATTCCGGTAACCACAGCACGCGAGATGCATGAAGCCGTCATGTCTCATATCAGTGAACAATCGGTATTCATCGCTGTTGCTGCCGTAGCCGACTGGCGTGTTGCTGAAGTCAGTACACAAAAAATAAAGAAACAAGATACCGCGGCACCGTCGCTGCAATTTGAAACCAACCCCGACATACTCGCCTCAGTCGCAGCACTGTCTTCTCCACCTTTTTGCGTGGGCTTTGCAGCCGAGTCAGAGGATCTGCTCGCGCATGGCGCGGCCAAGCGTGAGCGGAAAAATATTCCGCTACTTGTGGGGAATATCGGTCATCAGACTTTTGGCAAGGATGAAAATGAAATCGTGATTTTTGATAAGCAAGGGCACCAGGCACTGCCGCGTGCGAGCAAGGAAAGTCTTGCTGTCGCGTTGATCACCGAGATAGCCCGGCGTCTTTGATCAAGCACCCTTTTTTACGCGTTTCCTGATTATTATCGTTTTTCCCTTTTTCTTTTGCGTCTTCAGATACCATGAAAAAAATCGCTGTCAAAATCCTTGACCCGCGCATGCGCGAACAGATGCCTGCTTACGCAACAACTGGTAGTGCAGGACTGGATCTGCGTGCCTGCCTTAAAGAACCCATCGCTATCGAACCGGGCAGTACGCATCTGGTGCCGACCGGGCTGGCGATTCATATTGCTGATCCAGCCTACGCAGCGATGATTCTTCCGAGAAGCGGGCTGGGCCATAAACATGGCATCGTACTGGGTAATCTCGTCGGGCTGATCGATTCAGACTATCAGGGCGAGCTCATGGTCTCTACCTGGAATCGGGGCAGCACAAGCTTTGTGCTAAATCCTATGGAGCGTCTTGCTCAGCTGATCATCGTACCGGTGATGCAGGTAGCATTCGATATCGTTGAGAATTTCGAGAGCAGTGAGC
>JBIIEY010000244.1:0-3838 GCA_044237595.1 Burkholderiaceae bacterium
AGCGGCAAGATCGCGCTGACGCTGCATCATCGGCAAACGAACCAGCGCTTGCGTGCCGGTGAGGAATACGCGGCCGCGTTCCAGCGTGTATTTGTCATCCAGTGATATGGAATCCGGCTGCAGCGCGTGCTGCTTGTCCAGTGGTGCGTTCATGACGGTCTCCCCGCAGTTTTATGGCTATGAGTCGAAGTATAGGCAGTGACTAAGGTATCGTAAAATCACAAATACGCAAGCTTAATATCTGAAAAACTGATACCTCGAAGCGAACACTCATGTCATTCAATAACGTCACCCTGAGGCAATTGCGCTATTTCGTATCGGCAGCCCGCAACGGCCAGTTTTCCATGGCAGCTTCGATTGAAAACGTGTCCCAGTCCGCCATTACCAATGCGGTGCTGGCGCTGGAAAAAGAGCTGGGCGTGCGGCTTTTCTATCGTCTGGCGCAAGGGGTGTCGCTGACGCCGGAAGGTCAGGACTTTTTTCTTCAGGCCTGCCACATTCTGGACTCCGTGCGCGATGCCACCCACAAGCCCCGCTTCCGCGCGCCCCAATTGCGGGGCACGGTAAAAATGGCGGCGTCCTACACGGTGCTGGGCTATCTGCTGCCGGATCTGCTGGCGCGCTTTCGGGCCAGCTACCCGGAAGTGGAAATCGACTTGCGCGACATGGACCGGGCCAGCATTGAGCAGGCGGTGCTTAACCGAGAAGTCGATCTGGGTGTGGCCATTCTCTCCAATATCCGCCGGCCCGAGCGTTTCGGGCACGCGGTCATGGTGCGCTCGCGCCGCCAGCTGTGGGTCGCGCCCGATCATGCGCTGGCGAAAATCCCCTCGCCCTCGCTGAAAGATATCGCGCAGCATCCTTACATCATGGTCACCACCGACGAGGCTGAAGAAGCCACACTGGCTTACTGGAAATCACGCCGTATCAAACCCAATATTGTTTTTCGTACCACCTCAACCGAAGCAGTGCGTGGCCTGGTGGCGCATGGTTTCGGCGTGACCGTGCTCTCGGACATGGTGTTTCGTCCCTGGTCGCTGGAGGGCAAGCGCATCGAGGCGCGACCTATTCTGGATCTTGTGCCGCCTATGGAGGTCGGTGCGGTCTGGCACCCAGACGGAAAAATGAATACGCACGCCGAGGCATTGCAGCAGTTTTTGCTGCATGCCTATGGGCAGTGACAATTTTCCTGATCTTTCTGTAACAAGCGGTAAACCCATTGCGTCACCCTGCACTTGGCGAGCGATCATTGGCATACCGGGTCAGTACTTGTGGACAGTACCCGGTAACCAACCCAAGTAAAGGTGACACATGAAACTGCACACATTGCGCTGGTTAATGTTGGCGGGACTGCTGACCGGCAGTCTGGCCCACGCTGATCACCACAAAAAAGGCGAGGGCAAGCATGACGACGATATGCACGGCGATGCCATGCAAAACGACAGAATGCCCCCCATGTTCGGACAGTTTGACAAGAATAAAGATGGTCGCGTAAGCCGTGAAGAAGCGCGCGAAGGTATGGACCGGATGTTTGCTGAAGCAGACACGAACAAGGACGGCTTTATTTCGACTGAAGAAATGCAAGCCCATCATCGTGCGATGCGCGAGCAGTTCAGACAGAGCATGCGCGACTACTGGAAAAAAGCCGATACCGATGGCGATGGCGCGCTCAGTAAAGCCGAAGCAGAAGCTGCAAAATTACCGCGACTGGTACGCGACTTCGACAAGTTGGACAAGAACAAGGATGGCAAGCTGACAGCGGATGAAATGGCCACAGCACCGCACCACAAGATGACGCCATAAACGTCATACCGTGATTTACAGATTGGTCTGAACCCCGCGCCACCCTCCGGCGCGTTGCGGACCCCATCAATGATGTGGGTCCGCTTTTTTATGCGTCATCACCGCCGCTACTGCGGCAACACGTGCCGCGCGTATCGCCTGCGCAATTGCCTCTGCAGGCTTGTCGGTAGTTGCAGCAGTGACCTTGGCAGCTATCTCACCACCGTCGACAGATTGCGCAGCAGTTAGCACGGTCTGCAAAAAAGCTCGCTGCGGAAAGGAGCGCTCTTCAAATCCGGTACGGCCACGGGAATCGCACTCACTGGCGATAAGCAAATCCATAAAGCGCGCCGGCTTTCTGAAGGCATCGCAACGCTCCAGCATTTTCACCAGTGTATCGGCACGCATTTCGAGTGCGCGTCCGACATTGCCATGTTCACGCGCTGTCATCACGGCGAGGTCACGTACATCGCCGGGAATTTTCAGACGCTCACACAGCACCTCGACCAGCTTCACGCTGCGTGCTTCATGCGCAATATGCTGCGGCCACTGCTCGGGTGATGTCGTGCCCTTACCCAGATCATGCACGAGCGCAGCAAAACGTATCGCCAGCGAAGCTGATTGCCGAGCGGCGGCATCGATCACCATCATCACATGGACTAGCGTATCGATTTCAGGATGATGATGTGCCGGCTGCGGTACACCATCAAGCGCGGCGATTTCCGGCAGGATGCGCACCAGTGCACCGGCGTCTTGTAGCACCCTGAACATGCGTGAGGGCTTTGCTTCCATCAAACCGCGCGAGAGCTCTTGCCAGACGCGCTCAGGTACCAAGGCATCGACTTCGCCGGATGCCACCATCTGCCGCATCAGCGACAGCGTTTCTTCGGCAACGGAGAATTCGGTAAAGCGGGCAGCGAAACGTGCGACACGCAAAATGCGCACCGGGTCTTCGGCAAACGCTGGAGAGACATGACGAAAAACTCGCGCTTCCAGATCAGTACGACCACCACAGGGGTCAATCAATGTGCCATCAATGTCTTGGGCGATGGCATTGATGGTCAGATCACGTCGCAACAAGTCCTGTTCCAGCGTGACATCTGGCGCCGCATGAAAACTGAACCCGGTATAGCCGGGTGCGGTTTTGCGTTCGGTGCGAGCGAGCGCATATTCTTCATGCGTATCGGGATGCAGAAAAACAGGGAAGTCTCTCCCCACCGGAAGAAAGCCTTGAGCACGCATCTGATCCGGTGTCGCGCCCACCACAACGTAATCGCGGTCCTTGACGGGCAAACCGAGCAGGGCATCGCGTACCGCGCCGCCGACCACATAGGTTTTGACGGGCCCGCTCATGCGTCAGCGTGGTGCGAGATAGTGCGGCGCGACCGCTTCCAGTGCGGTCGGATGCCATGCAGGTGGCAGAGGAAAATCGCCACTGGCGACATTGTCAGCTTTCATGGAGTCGAGATTGTCGCGACTCATGACGGGTCCACCCGGCACATGTTCGAGCAAGAAAGCCTGAATGCGTGCCAGTGACGCAGGCAATCCAATGACGGGCCGTCGATGATGCGCGTAGGTTCCGGAAAGACGGATCAGCTCGCGCAAGCTGTACACATGAGGGCCAACCAGCTCGTAAACTTTACCAATGCTCTGAGGATCATCCAGCGCATCGACGAATGCCTGCGCAAGATCACCAACAAACACAGGCTGGAATTTTGCATCGGCACCACCCACCACCATGACGGGCAATATGGCCTGCATGCGCGCAAACACATTCAGAAACTGATCTTCAGGACCGAACACCACGGAAGGACGAAATGAGGTGACTTCAAGTTCTGGCGTGGTGCGCATGATTTGCTCACCTGCGGCTTTGGAGCGCTGATACATAGAGGGCGCATCGCTAGCGGCACCGAGTGCGCACATGTGTAGACAACGCTTCACGCCCAGCCTGCTGCATGCCTTCGCAATACGCCGTGGCAGCGCGACATGGGCTTGTTCGAATTGCGGACCCCAGGGGCTAGCGGGTTTTGAATGCAGCACACCGACCAGATTGACT